>CAZTXR010000013.1:0-17979 GCA_964617605.1 uncultured Clostridia bacterium
TAGAAGGCATAATACCCTTTAAGAAGGAAATATCCCTTGTTATTCCCGATGACTATAACAGTCTTAACTTGCATGAGGTATTTGAAGGCAGATTGCTTGAATATGTGAACAACAGGGTCTCATTAAGCAGTATTTGATAGGGGGTGCAAAATTGATTCGAATTGATAATGACAACCCAAAAGCAATATATGAACAAATATATGATGAAATAATTAGACTTATATTTTCTAAATCCTTAAAGCCGGATGAAAAACTTCCTTCAGTGAGAGAGTTGGCATCAATGATAAGAATCAATCCGAATACCATTCAAAAAGCATATAAATACTTAGAAGAAGACAATTACATTTATACTGTTAAGGGTGTTGGAAACTTTGTAAAAGATGCTGATGAATTAAGGAATTTGCATATAAAGAATATGAAGAATGAATTGCAGGGGGTGCTTAATTCTTTAAGGGGACTTGGATTAAGAGATGAAAGAATAATTGATCTGGTAAAGGAAGCATTGACAGTCACAAATGGAGGCGAAAATGTTAAGGATAAATAACTTAAGTAAAAAGTTCGGAGATTTTCATGTTCTTGAAGATGTAAACATAAATGCCGAAAAGGGTCAGATTTACGGTTTGGTAGGCTCTAACGGCTGTGGGAAAACAACTATCTTAAAGCATGTAATGAATATTTACAAACCTGATGAAGGTATGATTACTTTTGATAAGGAAGAGGTTCATGAGGGCTCGGAAATAATAAAAGATTTTTATTATGTTCAGGATTCCTTATATTTTCCATACCAATACACCATGGGCAAATTATTTCAGTATGAAAAATTAATGTATAAAAACATGTCAGAAGAAAAGTTTGAATATTTGCTGAAATATTTTAACATAGATAAAAATAAAGTATTAAATAAAATGTCCAAGGGGCAAAAAAAGCAGGCAGCCTTTATTTTATCCATGGCTGCAAGGCCTAAGCTCTTGTTGCTTGATGAAATAGTTGACGGCTTAGATGCAGTAATTAAAAGGAAATTTTGGGATGTACTTATAAAGGAAGTTATGGATAATGAGATGACAGCAATTATTTCTTCCCATGATTTAAAGGAATTAGATAATATTTGCGATAAAGTGGGAATAATGCACGAAGGTAAAATTTTAAGGGAAGAAAATCTTGAAAAAATGAAAGAGGGTATTAAAAGGGTACAGTTTGCTTTAGAAGAAGAATTTGATCCTGAGCAAATAAAAGACTTTAATATTATTCAATCTGTAAAAATAGGCAGCGTGTATATTTTAACATTAAGAGGGAATGCAGATGAGTTTAAAGAATATTTAAATGAAAAATACACCCTCTTGCTCTTTGATAAGCTGTCCATGAATCTTGAAGAAATATTCGTTACTGAATTAGGAGGCGTAGGTTATGGAAAAGAAAAATAGCTTTATGCCCCTGCTCATATATTCAATAAAAGAAAAAAGAAATTGGGTTATTTTATCTACAGTTATAATTTTTATTACGACTATTATAATACCATATATATTGAGAGCAGACCAAGACAATTTCATTATATTTGGAATTATAGAATTGGTTATCTTAGTATTTATTAATAGCTTAGTTGACAATAACTTCCTGCATAATGAATCGAAACTTACTTACTATCGCTCGAAACCCCTTACGCTAAGGAGTCAGATCCTGATAAATATAGTGACAAATGCCCTTTTTACAGTGTATTTATCGCTCTTGATAGTTGCTTCAGCACTATTGCAAAATGTGGATTACGAAACACTTCAGATTTTTAAAACTCTTATTCCCTGGTTGACGGCAATTATATTATTGGCATCACTGTCTTCCATATTATCGGGAAATACCTTGATGGCAGCTGCAATGACAGTATTTAACTTTTGTCTGCCCTTAATAATTTTATTAATTACCATGTTTGTATTTACCATATTGGAAAATGCCGTAATTGGATTTAGTGCAGATGTATTGAATGATTATTTTATAAATAATATATACAAACTTGATTATTTGTATTTTGTCAGGTATATAAACTATACACCCATAGACTTAGCCTATTTAGTCTTATTTCCGACTATTATGATATTTATATCCTTCTTGATAGACAAATTAATAAAAAGAAGAAAAAATGAAAATATGGGTCTTATAGTATTCAGCGGATTCAAGTATTTTGTAGCAGTACTTGCATGTTTGATAATACCCGCATTGTTTTCCATAAGCTTAAGATATACTTACATGGTAAATAAACTGATTATTTCAGCCTTGTTGGCGGCCTTGTCCTATTATATAATAATAGCTTTTATTGAAAAATCTTTTAGAATATCAAAATCTTCAATAAAGGTATTCCTGATCAGCATGCTTGTTTTTACGGCATTAATCGGCAGCACCGTGACAGTTGCAAATCAATATAAAAGTGTGATTCCCAACCCGGAAGATGTTAAGTATGCATATGTAGGAAACCAAACCAGGTCTGTTGATGCAGCAAGCGGATTTTTAAAGGATAAATATAGCGGTGAATCTTTTTCTGAATGGAAGAAAAGTAGAAATGTTGTAATATATGAAGAAAATCAAATTATAAGAGATATTACAGAGCTTCACAAAGAGCTTCTAAAAGATCAAACTTTTCACAAAACTGATTATTATGGTACAGGTAATTTAGTTATAGCATATTGGATGAAGGACGGAAGCACCATGATGAGGAGCTACAAATTAACTCCTAAAGATGACCTTACCCAAGAAATTCAGGCCAAGAATGCAATTTCCAATAAAATTTTAAATTCTTACGATTTTAAAAAACAAAGGTTTTATTATCTGTATGACAATGAATACTACGAAGGTAGAAATCTTTATGTAAATGTAAGAAATATAAATGACTATAATACACTTTATGAAGATATTAAGTTGGATGATGTAAGAGAAGTTTTAGTAAAGGATATCGATAAGCTGCAATTATCAAAAGAAAGTGCCTTTAGTGATTTGTTTTTAAGTGGCCTCTATTACAGCAAAGAATACATACTTAATGAGCCGGGCTATCTTTTGGAGATATATGAAAGGCTATCAAATAACGATGAAAAATATTTAGATGAAATATATACAGATAAAGATTTTGAAAATATTCTTAATTTTTTCAACTAAGAAATATAAAAAGAACCCCTGGCCAAGCAGGGGTTCTTTTTATTTAATGCTTGCAATTATTACGTTATCATTGTATACAACTTTTACAGGGTTATTTTCGCTTTCTACTATTATGTTTCTTGCTTTTACATCTGTAAGTTCAACGGTTTTTACATTTTTAGCAGATATTACAATATCTCCAAGAACCACTACATTTTTAATATAAACATTGCCGCTTCCAACAGAATCCAATACATTTAAATTGCCTACCACAAGGGCGCTGCTGTAAGTTTCATTGTAATTGGTAATGTTAAAACCATATTCAATATTTTCATTATCAACTATTTCGAATATAATTTTTACCGCTTCACCACGTGTTAATGCCCTTGAAGGCATGTAGCTTTTATCAGGATATCCCAATATGTATCCTTTGTTATAGACAATGTTTACGCTTTGCTTGGCCCATTCCTGAATGGTCTTGTAATCAGATAACAATGTAGCCCCTTCACCGCCGATATTTCCTGTTGTTATGGCACCGGACACTACCTTTGCAACCTCTTCTCTCTTAATGGGGTTATTGGGTCTGAAGGTATTGTTTTCATATCCGGAGAAAAATCCAACAGCTACAGATTTTTGAACTTCCTTATAAAACCATTCACCTTCATTTACATCAGAGAAGCTTATTTTGTCGGTTGTTTCAATATGCATTGCTTTATTTAACAGGGTTGAAAATTCAGCCCTTGTAATAGTTCTGTCAGGTCTGAATGTGCCATCCTCATAGCCAGATACAAAACCTAAATCAAGAGCATTTTTAATCCATTCCTTTGCCCAATGGTCTTCAATATCCGAAAATGCAGCAGTTGTTTTTGCTTCATCCGCAGCTTGTACACTAATATTTTCCGACACACCATTTTCCGTCTTATCTAAGTATTCTGTATCCTTGCTTTCATTACCTATAATATCACCAAGGATATCGGCATATGCCACTGCGTTCATATTGATTGTCAGTAGAGCACAAAGCCCAAAGGCTGATAATTGTTTAATTAATTTTTTCATAATACCTCCTGCTCATATATTAGACATAATTCGAAGAGGAATTGTTCCATATATTTATCTTTATTTATTTTATAATTTTTAAGCTTAAAAGTAAACAGGTAATTATAGACAAGCATCCTTCCAGACATGGGCACAGACATGGGGACGTATCATTTGTCTTTTAGTAAGCTAAAAACGAACAGACATAAGTATTGACTTAATTGCTTATTATAAACTATAATTAAAGCAAATGAAACAGGAAAGAATTATGGACGAATTATATATGAAGGAAGCTTTGAAGGAAGCCTTCAAAGCATATGAATTAAATGAAGTGCCGATAGGGGCTGTTATAGTGAGGGATGGGGAAATTGTTGGCAGGGGTTTCAACCAAAAGGAAACATTGAAAGATGCAACCCTTCATGCTGAAATAACAGCAATAAAAGATGCATGCAATAGATTGGGAGGGTGGCGCCTTCCCGGATGCACCATGTATGTGACATTAGAGCCCTGCCCCATGTGTGCAGGTGCCATAGTTAATGCAAGGATAGAAAGACTGGTAATTGCTACAAGAGATTTAAAAACCGGTGCCTGCGGCTCTGTTTTAAATATTACAAACAATCAAAATCTAAATCATCAGCCGGTGGCAGAGTTTGGCCTATTGGAGGAAGAATGCTCCAATTTATTGAAGGATTTTTTCACACAGCTTCGCAAAAATAAAAAGCAGGAGGTAACCATGGAGAGGTACCCTCTATTAGAGGTAAATTTAAAAAAATTATATGACAATACTAAAATTGTTACAAAATTATGCAGTGATTACGGAATTAATGTAGCAGGAATAATTAAGGGATTTGGCGGGATTGTTGAAGGTGCCCAAGCAATGGCCGAGGGAGGATGCTTTCAAATAGGGAGTTCAAGAATTGAGCAGCTTAAAGCACTTAAAGAGAGAGGCCTTGAAGTACCCTTGCTTTTGGTGAGAATACCCATGATGTGTGAAATTGAAGATGTTGTCAAATACAGTGACATAAGCTTGGTTTCTGAAAAAGAGACCTTAGTTTTACTGAATAAGGAAGCCAAAAGGCAAAACAAGACATTCGGTGTTGTATTAATGTATGATTTAGGTGATTTAAGAGAGGGAGTTTTCAGCCTGGATGAATTGATTCAATTAGCGGAATATGTGGAACTTGAATTGAAGAATTTATATCTTGAAGGAGTGGGTTCAAATTTAAGCTGCTATGGCTCAGTTGCCCCTGCAGAAGAAAATTTAAGTCAATTGGGCGATGCAGCCACAGAAATTGAAAAAAGATTGCAAAGAAAGCTTAACATTGTATCAGGAGGGGGAACAACAACATTACCTCTTATGGTAAGGGGAGGAGTTCCAAAAAAAATAAATCATTTGCGTATAGGTGAAGGCATAAATAATACTCAGGATTTACCTCTTTATTGGGATACAAATATTGAAGGTTTAGATCCGGATGTATTTATTCTTAAGGCACAAATTGTAGAAGTGAATGAAAAACCCACTCATCCCATAGGACAGCTTATGGTAAATGCCTTTGGGGACCTGCCTCATTATGAGGATAAGGGAATAAGAAAAAGAGCAATTGCGGCACTTGGAAATCAGGATTTGGGAGATTCATCAAGACTTGTGCCAAGAGATAAAAATATGATTGTATTGGGTGCCAGCAGCGACCATACAATACTGGATATTCATGATTGCGAAAGAGATTACAAGGTAGGAGATTTAGTTGAATTTAATATTTTGTACCAGGCAATGCTGATGACCACATTGTCCCCTTATGTACATAAGAAAGTATTAAATAACTTTTACTCATAAATTAAAATTATAGGGAGGTTTATATGCCGATCATTCAAGTGGAGATGTTAAAGGGAAGAACTCTTGAACAAAAAAGAGAAATGGTTAAGGAAGTTACGGAAGTTGTATCAAGAACGGCTAATTGTCCAAAGGAAGCTGTAAAAATTATTATAAGAGAAATGGAATTTGAGAACTTTTCAGAGGCAGGAGTTCTCAGGTGCGATAAAAAATAATATTTATTAACCCCCAAGAATTGTTTTATTTAATCTTGGGGGTTTTTCAACAGATGATTTTTTATTCTTTTCTTCTGAAAGATTCAAACAAAGGTACTAATATTGCGGCTACCAGGCCGCCGGAAAATCCATTGTTATATAAGTTTGTACCTCCGTGCACTACTCCGATATTCATAACCATTGACAGGTGAAAAAAACCTGCCAAAACACCTGCATAACCTCCGTACTTACCGGCTACAGGGGCTAAAGTAGTACCGAAAATTCCTGCAATTATGGCAGGGGTTGATTGTATATCCCATACTTTAAGCACTCCCCCAAAGAAAACACCAACCATAATCGGAATAGAATTTTGGGGGTGGTTGCCAAATGCTGCAAAGCCGGCGACGGTAATTATGCTCCCTGTTATAGGTCCGTTAAAAACCCCGCTGGTAAGATGCACAAATATCATGCAAATTAAACCCATTATCCCCATGTTTATCATTGTAAGCCCATATCCGAGCAACTGTGTGTAATCAGTTACTAACCTTCCTGTATACTTGAATATTTCTCCGTATCCCTTAAATGACTTATTGTTTATTAAATAACCTCCTATGATTAAGAGAATAAAATAAATAAGCAAAAAGTATCTAAAAAAGTTATCATACTCGGTAGATAGAATAAGCTGCTGTTTTACATTTATACCGAAACTTTTCATCAATGAACATATTAAGGTACCTATGATACCCGCGGCAAATCCCACATTGTATAAATTAAAGCCATCGTGGATTTTGGACATGTTAGCGGCTAAGGGGGTAATTATAAAGCCACCGATTACACCAATTAAAACACCGACAAGGATTCCGCTGAATGAGGGTAATCCTAAAGAAAAAGCTAATTGGCTCACTACAGGAGCAAGTCCTGTAGAGAACATAATGACAATGATAATTTCCTTAAAACTGATTTTATGGTACTTAGCATATAAATACCCGCCAATATACATAGGCCATATATTGAAAATAGTTTTACCGAAAAATGAGAAGCCTAACAAAGTATAAATTGCAGCTATAAGGGCACCGTTTATTTTTAATTTTAATTTATATATAATAAAAATATTTGCCAGTGTCACTAAGGAGGCATTCAATAATGTTGCGCCGAACCCACCTATTGCCAAATAATCAGTAAGTAAAATATCCGGCGCTACTACAATTTTATAAAGACCTGAAAGAATATTTTCAGGTGTATCACAGAATAAAGCTAAAATAAAAAATATAATGGGAATTATTGATATAATAAAGAAATGTGTGCGCATATTTATATTAATCCCTGTTTGATGAACATCTGAATTAGGCACGAAACCCTCCATAAAACATCATTGAAATCGATTACCGCATGTTAATATTCTAACATGCTTAAATGGAATGTTCAATAATTAATTTTAAATTGTTTCACAAATGTATCTTAAGGTATATAATTAGTTAGAGACAATAGAAAGGTCCCTAAATAGTATTTTTTTCGCTACATGGAAGATAACAAATATATATATATAATGTATAATACTTTGCTAAAATCAAAAACTACTTGAAAGGGAGGTATTATGAGAAGAATATTTTTAATAATATTTTGGGTTTTCTTGCTGACCGGATGCAGCAAGGTCTTATCTGATGTAACAGAAATTGAAACAGTAAACCTACAAAACGGCAATAGTCTTATTATACAAAAAGACAGCAAGGATGCAGATACAATTTTAGAGGCATTAAATAAAAAAGATAAGACAAATGCTGATATAAGATCCTTAATTACATATGAAGTTACGCTTAATAAGGAAAATATCAAAGATGTCTTTAAGCTGTGCTTTGATTTAAAGAATAAATCTGTTTATCTTGCTCAAGGCGGAAACTTATACAAAGTTAAGGATTATGCTGCAAAGGGGCTGTTTTTAAGCGATGTTTTTTCATATATATATGTTGATGAAACGATTTATAATTCATATGTGGAGGTAAGCGGAAGAAAATTCAGTCTTGATACAGAGTATAATTGGACCAGCAAAAATATTGAAGGACATTATGTAAATAAAACAGGAAACTTACAGGGGAAATACGAAAAAAGCGACAAAATACCCATAGCAGAGGATTTTAATATAATATATGAAAAGCAACCGGACAGCCAATCAATAAAAGTATATTCAGGAAACAACTTGGTTCATTCGGGCACAAATATCCGGCAAGTATTAAATAATATAAGTGTTGACGGAGAATATATGGTCGAATGCTATAGCCAGTGGCACTTTAAGGAAGGGATAAGTGCCTATGGCAATCAAACATTGAAGTTTAATGCTTTAGTTGACAGACCCGCACAAATAAATATAATTACAAGAGAAAACTACCCAGGGAATATTTTATTGGTTTCTGTCGAAAACCTTAATGAAAATGAAACAGTAAAATTAACTGCCGATGTTGTTAAGATCAATAATGATATTTATAATTACAATGATAAAAGTTATTTTATAGTCCCAATCGACTTATATGCAGAGCCGGGAGATTATAATATTACTGTTCTTATGAATGAAGGTATGGAAAATGAATATAGGGTGGAAGAAACACTGACAGTGACAAATAAAAAATTTAAAACACAATACCTTACAGTAAGCGAAGAAATGAATGAAAACAATAATGACAATGCAGCGATTTACGAATTTGCTCAACTTGTAAAGCCTGCAAGAACACAGTCCGTAAGTGATAAGCTTTGGGAAGGTACATTTATTATGCCGGTTGAAGGTAAGTTAACGACAGATTTTGCGGAAATACGATATGTAAATAATGAACGCTCTTCTTCAAGACACTCAGGCCTTGATTTGGCAGCACCCGCAGGAACCCCCGTCAAGGCTCCCAATAACGGAATTGTGACATTTTCCATGGATGGACTTCTGTCTCCGGGCAATACCGTGGTTATAGACCATGGAATGGGGCTTTTCACTTCTTATTATCACTTAAATACAATTGATGTGAAAAAGGGCGATGAAGTAAAAAAAGGAGATATAATCGGAACCGTAGGAACTACAGGATTTTCGACAGGGCCTCATTTGCATTATGCTGTAAGTATTTACAACACATATGTAAATCCTTATCAGCCCTTAAGCGGAATAATTGATTGAAAAATGTTTGCTTTAATTCAATTTTGGAAAATAATTAATGGGGACACACGGATGTGTCCCCATATAAGTGTGCCTTATGGCATGATTATCTGAATATATCCTTAGAAAATGTAATTCTGCTTCTTGTTTGTATGAATTTGTCCGACATGATACTTTGTACAATGAAGATCACTCCCAATGCAGCAATTATATCCCCTATACTTACCACAAACCAATCTCCTATGGGAATTATGTTTCCTAAAAAGCTTAACCTTGCGATTTCGGATGATGTATAAAATAATAATTTGCCCTTATTTAAAAGCTCAGACATTTCTGTTCCGTATACTTGGGCAGCAGCCTCAGGAGATAAAGGAAACTTAAATTTATTAACAATAAATGAAAATAAATTTAAAGCAAGTCCTATTAATGGAATAAACATAAATTTTATATTTAAATTTGCAATTATGAATAATCCGGTAAAAATCATTGAACCTATTAAAAATCCGGCATATAAAAAGGAGTCATAATCATAAAGACCTAAATTTATTACAATAATACCTATGTAAAATAAGGCAGCAACATAAATTAAGGGTCTGTAACAAAAATTACTATATGACAATCGGCTTAATTTTCCCCTTCTTACAAAGCCTATAATTATCCCTAATATTAAAGCTCCAAAAAACATAACTACCTCCATTTCATTAGAATTACAATAATTTTACAATATATATTTAATTATATCAATCTTTATTTGAAATAAATTGCACCTAATAAATGAATGTTGACGGGGTAAAATATCTATGTTATTATTTTTGTAATTATTTAGCTTACTTAGGAGGAATTTACTTTGTTAGATGAAGGCTCTATATGGGGTCCCTTGGTTTTACAAATAACACTGATTTTTGTTAATGCATTTTTCGCATCTGCGGAAATTGCTGTAATATCCATGAATGATAACAGAATGGATAAATTTGCACAGGAAGGAGATAAACGAGCTATTAAGCTTGTTAAACTTACTGACCAACCCTCGCAATTTCTTTCCATAATTCAAGTTGGAATTACATTGGCAGGATTTTTCGGCAGTGCTTTTGCCGCAGATAATTTTGCGGGCAAATTAACTGCTCTATTGATACAAATGGGATTAAATGTGCCTGCTAATACATTAAATACGATTTCAGTTATAATTATAACCTTGATATTATCATATTTCACGTTAGTATTAGGCGAACTTGTTCCTAAAAGGGTCGCAATGAAAAATGCAGAAAGATTAGCTTTGTTTATGTCGGGTTTTTTATATTTGATTGCAAAATTATTTGCTCCTTTAGTTTGGATGCTGACTGCTTCCACAAATGCTATTTTAAGGTTATTGGGAATTGACCCGGACTCTGAAGATGAGCGTGTAACGGAAGAAGATATTCGCATGATGGTAGATGTTGGAAGCGAAAAAGGCTCAATTAATGAAAGCGAAAAAGAAATGATCCAAAATGTTTTTGAATTTGACAATAAAACTGCTGAGGAAGCCATGACCCACAGAACAGAGGTAGATATACTTTGGCTTGATGAATCAGAGGAAGAGTGGGCTGCTAAAATTGCTGAAAGCAGACACTCAATATATCCCGTATGTGACGGAAGTGCGGACAATATAATAGGCGTATTGCATGTCAAGGATTATTTTAGAATTCATGATAAAGACAGAGAAAATATCATGAAAAAGGCTGTAAAACCTGCTTATTATGTTCCTGAGACAGTCAGGACCGACGTTTTGTTTCAAAATATGAAGAAAAGCAGAAATCATTTCGCAGTTGTTTTTGATGAATATGGCGGTATGAGCGGAGTTATTACCATGAATGACTTATTGGAGCAAATTGTGGGGGATTTGGATGATGATTATTTAAGTCCGGCAGAAGCTGAAATTGAACAAATTGATGAGAATACATGGAAGATTAAAGGCTCGGCATATTTGGACGATGTTTCCAAGGCACTTAATGTGCCCCTTCCCGATGAGGATTTTGATACATTCGGAGGGTTGGTTTTCGGTGTTTTGGGTATCATTCCTGAGGATGGAAGTACCTTAGAATTAGAAGAATACGGCCTTAAGATAGCTGTAACGGAAATTAAAGGAAGAAGGCTGGAAACAGCAATAGTATACAAGAATATAGAAAATAATAAGGAATAAAGATATTCTTAAGCAATATCTTGTATTGTTTAATACAAGGAGGGACATATGGATTATTTATTGGATAGGTTATTATTCCTGCCGGGAATATTGTTGGGAATATCAATTCATGAATTTGCTCATGGCTATGCTGCTTATAAAATGGGCGATAATACTGCACAAATGCAGGGGCGCTTAACATTAAATCCTTTGAAACACTTAGATCCCATGGGATTTATGTGTTTGCTTTTGTTTGGCTTTGGTTGGGCTAAGCCTGTAATGATTAATTCAAGAAATTTTAAAAACCCAAGAAAAGATGATGCTATAGTGTCATTGGCAGGACCGGCAGCAAATTTCTCTGTTGCATTTTTATTTATGCTATTTTTGAAGTTAGCAGATATGTTTTTACCTTATACTTCATTGAACCAAATAATATTTGAAGTATTGCTCAGCACAGTTCATATTAATTTAGTTTTGATGGTCTTTAATCTTCTTCCAATACCTCCGCTTGACGGACATCATATATTGGGAAGTATAGGAGGGGCTAAAGTTTGGAACTTTTATTACAAATACTATGATCATTTAAGATTTTTAATGCTTTTACTGATTGTGTTCAGGGGAATAGGAAGGATAATAGGGCCAGTCATTAATTTATTATACAAATTCTTATTTTCAATATTTTTTTAGGTGAAGAATGGAAAATAAAAAGGAATTAAGAAAAAGAATACTCAACATAAGAAGCAGTATGTCTTTGGAAGATGCGGAAAAAAACAGCAACATTATAATGGACAAAATTATTAATATGAATATTTACAAGCAAAGCAAGGTTGTTTTTGTATACATGGACTTTAACAAGGAAGTAATGACATCAAAGCTTATGGAGCACATGCTTTGTGACAAAAAACGCCTTGTAATACCATACACTGATACAAAGAACATTGCACTTATTCCATCTGAAATAACGAAGCAGACAGATTTAAAGCTTAATTCTTTCGGGTATTATGAGCCGGTAACTATTAGGCCCATAGACCCCAAGGAAATTGATTTGGTTATAGTTCCGGGACTTGTATTTGATAAACAGTTAAACAGAATAGGATTTGGCAAGGGATATTATGACAGGATATTAGTAAAGCTCAAGCCTTCTGCCTTTAAGATGGCACTTGCCCATGAATTTCAAGTACTTGAATCAATACCGGCAGAAGAGCACGACATCAAAATGGATATGATAGTAACAGAGAAAAGTGAATGGAAGGGTGACACACCTTTAATATACGGTGACTCTCTGCGGGATAGGTATTAAAGGAATGTCCCCGTACTACCTGGCGATTGTAATAACATAAACTTTGGAAACACCGAAATTTAATAGTGTTTTGGAGCATTCATCAGCAGTGGAGCCTGTTGTGTACACATCATCAACCAGGAGCACACTGCTGTTTTTTATGTGTTCATATTTGTGGGGGGATTTTATAATAAATGCACCCTTTATATTTTTTCTTCTGTCTTCTTTGCTTTTCTGGCTTTGTTTGGTAGTCTTTTTAGCCCTTTTAAGGGCACCGGCATAAGGGATGAACAGTTTATCGGAAAGATATTTTGCAATCAATTCTGACTGATTGAAGCCTCTTGTGCGCATTTTAGACTTATGCAGAGGGACGGAAGTTATATAATCAAAATGGGTATAATCATTATTGTTCATATAATTTAAAAGGCAGGTTCCGAAAAGTTTGTAAAAATATGTTTTGTTATAATATTTATAGTTATAAATGCTATCTTTTATGACTCCCTCATATAAAAATGGCGATTTTGACATTTCAAAGCTTCTGTCATATGCACTGCAGTCAGGGCACAGAAGATTAGATGAATCAAAATCAATGGGTTTTGAGCATTTAATACAGACAGGCGGTTCGATTTTTTTAAGCTTCCTTTCGCAATCAGAACATATATACCTGTCATTTATTGATTCATCATAAAGATTACATATAAAACATGTGTTTTTTTCAGGATACAAAAGCTCCAAAAATGATTCTGCATACTCTTTCATTTCATTCTCCTGTCAGAAGCCTGTATGTTTCAACTGCATTTCTCAGTCTGTGATCAAGGGCTGAATAACGCTTATCTATTTTAGTATTTTCAATCATTTCCTCCATGTATTTTTCCTGTCCCACCAAGACTACCAATTGTTTGGCTCTTGTTATGGCAGTATAAAATAAATTCCGTGTAAGAAGCATGGGAGGTCCCCATACCATGGGCATAATTATAACGGGAAATTCGCTTCCTTGACTTTTATGCACTGTTGTGGCATAGGCAAGTATCAATTCATCTAATTGGCTGAAAGAATATACAAGCTCTTTTTCATCATCAAATAAAACAAATAATTCTTCTTCTATTTCATCAATAAATAATATAATACCTATATCCCCGTTATAGATTCCTTCTCCCCTAACAAGATTATTACCGCTTAACTTCCATTCAGCCTGGTAGTTGTTTTTTACCTGCATTACTTTATCACCTACACGGAATATATATTTTCCAAAAATCTTTTCTTTTTTTGATTTTGATGGAGGATTAACTGCTGCTTGAATTTTTTTGTTAAGCTCCATAACACCTGCATCGCCCTTTTTCATGGGAGAAAGAACCTGAATATCCCTCATTGAATCAAATTTATATTTAAGGGGCAGACGCTCCTTATACAAGTCAACTATCAGCTCAACTATATCCTTGCTGTTATTTTGTCTCATAAAATAAAAATCCGAATCTTTTTTATTTAATACCGGCATTGCCCCCTTATTGACAGCATGAGCATTTTGAACAATCATACTTCCTTGGGACTGTCTGAAAATCATATCAAGTCTGATCGTTTTTATGGTATTGCTTTTGATTATGTCTGATAAAACATTGCCTGCCCCTACAGATGGCAATTGGTCTACGTCACCTACCATTATTAGTCTGGAGCCTCTTTTTAAAGCTTTCAGCAAATTATTCATAAGAAGTATATCAACCATGGACATTTCATCCACAATAAGTGCATGACAATCCAAGGGAGAGCCTTCATTTTTATTAAATGTTAAGTTGCTGTCATCCTCGCCGTAAGCATATTCCAACAAGCGATGAATGGTCTTTGCTTCCCTGCCTGTAGATTCAGTTATGCGTTTAGCTGCCCTGCCGGTTGGGGCGCAAAGAAGAACTTTTTTATTCATTGCCTCAAATATTTTAATAATTGTTAATATAATTGTTGTTTTACCCGTCCCGGGTCCTCCGGTTATAACAGTTACACCGTTTATTACGGATTGTACTATAGCTTCATTCTGCATTTCAGTAAGAGAAATGGATTCCTCTTTAAATAATTTTAAATAATTTATTACTTCCTCTTCTGAAATATCAAAATCCGTTCTTGCTAAATTTATTAAATTTTTGCATGCATTTACTTCTGCAGTATGGTAGGGAAGATAATAAACCACTGATTCCGAATTAATTGTTTCAATATGAATTTTATCTGTAAAAGCCATGTTTCTCACTTCATCTTCTATAATTTCAATTGTTGTTTCTAAAAGTGAAGCAGAGCTGTTTACCAATAAATTGTAGGGTACATAAGAATGACCTCTTGCTGCATATTCAGCCAACACATATTTAACTCCGGAACAGATTCTGTAGGGTGAGTTTTTTTCCACACCTAAAGAGGAAGCTATTTTATCAGCTAATTTAAACCCAATGCCATAAATATCTTCAGATAGTCTGTAGGGATTTTCCCTGATTACAGAAATTGTGTTTTTTCCGTATTCCTTGAAAATTCTTATGCTGTAGCCGGTGCTTATACTGTTGCTTTGCAGAAACATCATAATTTCTTTTATATCAGCCTGCTCTGCAAAGCTTTTGGCAATCATGTCTGCCTTTTTTTCGCCAATTCCTTCAATATCAGTAAGCTTCAGGGGATTATTCTGTATAATATCAAAGGTATTTTCCTTAAATGCTTCAACTATTTTCTTTGCCGTAAACTTTCCGATACCCTTAATTAAGCCTGAGGACAGATAATTTTCTATTTGCTCCAAGCCTGTGGGCAGGATTGAATTATACATATCAACTTGAAATTGTTCGCCGTATTTCGGATGCTTTACTCTATTGCCGTATACATCGATATTTTCGCCTGTCACATCAGTACCGAAAATTCCTGTCACGGTTATTAATTCATTTTTTGATTCCAATAAAGCAACGGTATATCCATTTTCACTGTTTCTAAAAATAGTTTCAACAATTGTACCCTTTAAATTTTCCATTAAAAAGCTCCTTTTTACACCTTCAAAATCGGGTGACTCTTTGAGGCATACCTTTTGAAGGAATGTCCCTGGATAGTTACAGCTCTCGTCATTCTAAAATAAATTATACCACAAAAATATAAGTATGGAATCGCAATTTTCTCTTTAAAAGAATAAAAAATTGTGATAAACTGAATTTTAGCGTAAATAGAATGTTCTGTAACCCATATGAATGATTTTGTTATATAGTATATAATGGGTTATAACTGATGGAATATATTAATCGTAAGGAAGGAAGAAGCATGTCTAAGGAAAACTTTATTAAGGGTGCTGCAATATTAGGAGTTGCAGGGTTATTGGTTAAAATATTAGGGGCAATCTACAGAATACCCCTCACAAATTTAATAGGAACGGAAGGCATAGGTTATTATCAGCCTGCCTATAATATATATAATCTTTTATTGGTAGTGTCCTTGTCAGGATTTCCCACCGCTATTGCAAAGATGGTTTCTGAAAGAAGAGCCTTAGGCAATTATGAAGGTGCCTACCAGGTTTACAAAATATCAAGATGGGGCTTGTTTTTAATCGGACTTATTTCATCGGTTTTTGTGCTTATTTTTGCCCGTAATCTTGTTACCTTCCTTGGTTTTCCCGGTTCCTACTATTCTATGATAGCATTGGTTCCCGCCTTGTTTGCAGTACCTTTGCTATCTGCTTACAGAGGATTTTTCCAAGGAACTCAAAATATGGCCCCAATTGCATTATCCCAGCTTATTGAGCAAATATTCAGAGTTGCGGTAGGTTTATACTTAGCATATGCATTTGTTGGAAGAGGTTTGGAGGAAGCTGCAGCAGGTGCCACCTTCGGTGCATCCGCTGGGGGTCTTGCAGCCCTAATATTGATTTTTTTAATGTTTTTCTTAAGCAGAAAAACAATAAAAGAAGAAATTGCTTCGTCAAACCATAATAAAACAGAACCTGCCGGGCATATAGTAAAAAGTCTTCTATATATTGCAATTCCCATAACCATAGGTGCTTCAATTGCCCCCCTGATGGGTATAATGGATTCATACATTGTTTCTAACAGACTTACTTCAATAGGCTATGACAGTGTTCAAATTGCAGATATGTTCGGTGAATTAAGCGGTACGGCTCAAACCTTAATTAATTTTCCGCAGGTATTTTCCACAGCGGTTGCTATGAGCTTAGTTCCTGCAATTACAGATGCATTTACAAAAAAACAAAAAAAAGCATTAAATATAACAGCAAATGCGGGTGTGAAAATGTCCTTAATAATAGGTCTTCCTTCAGGGATTGGCTTATTTATGTTAGCAGAGCCAATTATAGCCCTTTTATATGCATCAATCGGGCCTGAAAAACATGCAAGTTCAGGAGCACTTTTGGAAATACTGGCAATAGGAGTAATTTTCTTAACATTAGTTCAAGCATTTACGGCCATACTGCAATCAATAAATAAACAGTTTCACCCTGTTAAAAATTTAGCCTTGGGTTTGGTTGTAAAGGTTATACTATCTTATATATTGATTGGTATGCCAAGCATTAATATAAAGGGAGCAGCAATAAGCACAAGCATAGCATATTTAGCAGTAGCGCTTTTGAACTGGTACGATATTAATAAAACTAAAATTAAAATTGATTTGATAAGGGTATCATCAAGAACATTATTATCCTCTGCTGCCATGGCGGTTACGGTTTTTGTTTCTTTTAAGGCTATTATGGCACTGGTGGGAAGGCAAAGCTTGGCAACCTTGGGTTCCATAGCAACAGCGGTTGCAGTATATGTAATTTGCTTATTTGCAACCGGGGCAATTACACATGAAGACCTTGAACTGATACCAAAGGGAGAAAAATTAAAAAAATTTGTGAGGAAATAAAATGAACACAATTCAAATAATCGGTTTGGGTGCAGGAAGCATTGACGATTTAACTTTAAGAGCCTACAAGGCTCTTTCCGAAAAAGTACCAACATTTGCAAGGACAGAGCGACATCCTATTGTAAAAGAATTAAGAAAAAATATGGATATTGAAAGCTTTGATGATTATTTTGAGAAATATGAAGACTTTGACCAAGTTTATGAAAATATAACCCTTAAGCTTATAGAATTATCAAAGCAATATGGAAAAATAAATTATTGTACTGCCGGAAGCCCTTATTATGGTGATATAGTAACAAAAAAGTTGACCGATGAATATAAAGGCCAAATAAATACAATAATAATTGATGGAATGAGTTTTCTTGATAAATGTTTAAA
>CAZTXR010000014.1:0-17214 GCA_964617605.1 uncultured Clostridia bacterium
TTTATTATCTATACTGAACACCTATGTATGATGCAGGATTTACAACTGAACCATATTTTCTTACTTCAAAGTGCAGGTGGGGTCCTGTAGCTAATCCTGTGGAGCCTACTGCTGCTATTATCTTACCTTGGTACACTTTTTCTCCTACTGATACATAAAGGTCGCTGCAGTGTGCGTATCTTGTTGTAAAGCCGCCTCCATGATCTATGTCTATCATATAACCGTAAGTTCCTGACCAACCTGCAAATGTAACTGTTCCTCCATCAGCAGCTTTAATGGATGAGCCTGACGCCTTGGCCATATCCTGACCTAAGTGGAAGCCTCCGGATCTGGAGCCGAATCGCGAGGATATAATTGAGCCCGGCAGAGGATTTATGAAATATCCCGTACCTTGTTTCGGCGGCGGATCTTGAGTTCCAGTTGTTACCAGTTGCGTTACAGGTGCTGTAATAACTTTTTCCGACACTACTTCTTTTGCTAATTGAATGCCGTTTTGTTCAGTTACAATTGCTTCAATTTCTGAAACACCATATTTACCGGCTTTTGATACAATTGTTTCATCATTGTACATATATGACACGTATGCATATTCTGTTTCATAAGGTGTTTTTTCTTCTTGTATTACTGTTCTTTTTACTTGTACATTAATAAATGGTTTAGGGACTATTAAATTCAATTCATCGCCGATTTGAATTCTTTCCGGGTCTGATTGAGGATTTGCCGTTATTAAATCATCCAGGGACATATTGAAGTATTCAGCTATGTTCCAATAGTTATCACCCTTTTCAACTATGTATGTCTTTTCTTCATCAGTACCTTTTATAATATAATCTATTAAATCTTCTTTTTCTTGAATTTCTGAATTTGTTGCCTTTACATGTTTTATTTCTATATTTTCGACTACTGAAACCTCTATTATAGATTCTTTATCATAACTTTCAGTAAAATATTCTTTAACGTCTTCAATCAAGCTTTCAGCTTCTTCTTCGGAATTAAATATTCCCATTTTTTCTCCGTCCACATCTAACTCATATGCCATAATGGAGTAGGAAGCATTTGATTTTATCAAATCATAAAGTTCTTCTTCTGTTGCTATTTCATTATCCTTAGCTTTTGATGGCGTTACTTCAAATACACTTTCTATATTAATTTCATGATTTAATTTATTTTCTAAATCAATATTCAGTTTTTCCAAAGCAGTATCCAAAAGTTCAGGCTCCCTTAGTTTGCAAAGTTCCTTTCCTTCAGAAATTATTGTATAGCTGTCAGTTGAATATATATTATTTTCGTGGGTTTTTAAATAATCTAATGTGTAGACTCCGCTCAAGATGAGGGTTGTAGATAGAATTAAGGCGATGGTTCCTTTTGTTCGTTTGGTAAATTTGAAAGGTTGTCTATATTTTTTTTCCTTTAACTGCATAAATATTTCAGTATTTTTATTTTTGATTTGTTGTAAATCTTTAATAAATGGTAGGTTATTAATCTTCATAGTTTACTTCCTGGTCATCATATTTTTTACTATATTCATAGCAATGACATTTAACTTTGCCATCAAGTTACGAAAAAACTGTTTCATTTTAATTAAAAAATGATATAATTAAAGGTAATAAGTTTGTTCTTCAATATATCATCGTAACTAATTATAGTCCATTATATTATAATATGTCAACTATTATAATCAGAAAATGTTTTCACAATATTATAACAAGATTGTTACAATTATATTACAATTTATATAATGAATTTTGTAAAAAAAAGGAGAAATTTATGTATTTTGTTCTTCAAGAAATGCAAATAGATTTAGGGGATACCCCTATAGAAAATATTTTTATCAATGACTATATGCCTTTGGCTGACGGCACTTATGTCAAAGTATACCTGATGGGTTATAAGTGTGCTAAGGACAGGTCGAGCTTCAATAATGAAACAATTGCCAAAAATTTAAAGCTGCCCTTGACAGATGTATTAAGTGCGTGGAATTATTGGGAAAGTGAAGGCATAATAAATAAACATGAAACAGATGATGAATATAACTATATAGTTGAATTTGTAAATCTAAAACAGTATTATGTTGATAATGTGTACAAACATATTAGGATTAACAAGGATACAAGTAATTACGCCGATAATGAGCAGTTGATTTCCAATTCAAGAAAGCCGGAAATCAAAACTATGATGGAAGAAATAGAAGATATATTAGGAAGGCCTTTGAAAATTAATGAAAAACAAAAAATTGTGACATGGCTCAATAAGTACAAGACACCACCTATGATTATGAGCCAAGCCTTCAGCTATTGCGTAAATAATAAAAAGGTAAAAAAGTTCTCTTATATTGAATCCGTTGTTTCCGCCTGGTATGACGAAGGTGTTGTGGATTTGGACACGATGGTCGAATACCTGGAAAAAAGGAATGATAGATTTTCAGCTTACTCGCGTATAAGCAAAGCTCTTGGCTTTAACAGAACCTTAGCTGAGGCTGAAATGAGAACTATTGACAAATGGATTGATGAATGGAATTTTTCAATGGAAATGATCTTAAAGTGTTTGGATAATTCAATTAAAATTAACAATCCAAATATTAATTATTTTGATAAAATATTAAATGAATGGTTTAATAAGGGATTTAAAACTATTGATGATTTGAAAAACGACAAAAAACCGGAAACAAGGCCAAAAGCATCAAAGGATACTTCTAAAACAAAAAATAAATTTCATAATTTTATTCAAAGCGAAGAGTATACAGGTGATGATTTAGAAAAAATAGCTCGAAAAAGATTTGAAAAGAAACTCAATAAATTAGGTTTGACAATGCCTGAGGAAGGGGATGAGAAAGATAAATAAGCAAATTATTGAAAATATTATGACTGATTATAATAAAAAAAGGTTAAGAGCTGCTCAAGAAGCAGATGAAAAGAGGGAAAAACTTCATGCTGAAATTCCCCGGATTTTTGAAATTGAACAAGAAATAAAGCTATTCAGCATAAATCTATCGAAAATCTATTTGTCTAATCCTGAAAACATAGAAGAACAAGTTAATAAATTTAAACAATCAGTGGAAGATTTAAAAAAGGAAAGACAGCTGATTTATGAAAAAAATAATATTCCCAAAAATTATTTGGATATTGAATATGAATGCCCAAAATGCAATGATACCGGTTATAGACCTGATGGGAAAAGGTGCACTTGTTTTAATAAGCAGATAATAAATAATTTGTATAAAATATCAAATATGGTTCATATGCTTGGAAAAGAAAATTTTAATACATTTGATATAAATATTTTCAGCAATGAAGTATATAAAAATGAAAAATTAACACCAAGGCAGAATATGTATTATGTATTGGAAATAAGCGAAGATTTTTGCAGCAACTTCCATGATACAAATATGAATTTGCTTTTTTATGGCGGAACAGGCTTAGGAAAAACATTTATGTGCAACTGCATAGCCGGTGAGTTATTAAAGAGTGAAATTTCAGTTTTGTATCAAACTTCATTTTCATTATTTGAAATTGTGGAAATTCATAAATTTAATAAGACAGATGAAACTGAAGAAAACAGGATGAATTACAATATGATTTTCACCTGTGACCTGCTCATTATTGACGACCTTGGAACAGAGGTGAGCAATTCATTTACAAATGCGGAACTTTTCAATATTGTAAATGAAAGAATGATTACCGAGAAAAAGACGATTATATCAACAAATTTGTCATTGGAGCAGTTAAGGGATACATATTCTGACAGGATTACATCCCGCATATTCAATAATTTTGTTCCCCTTAAATTTTACGGCAAAGACCTAAGATTCAGCGGGACAGGGGGACGTATCTAATGTCTTGTTTTAGATTTTTATAAATGTCGCCGGGTCAACCGCAAGGAAATGTGAACATAACAAGACTTTATAAGAAAGTTCAAGAGGTGTATATGAAATACAATTTAATTTTCGGTCATAAAACGCCGGATACTGACAGCGTGTGCTCTGCAATTGCTTTAGCCCACCTTAAAAATAATTTAAATGAGCCGTCAAATCCATACATTCTTGGAAATATAAACAAGGAGACAGCATTTGTTTTAAAATATTTCAAGGCTGATATTCCTGACATATTAAATAATGTAAAAATACAAATAAAGGATTTGGATTTTGAGAGGGTAACATCATTTACCAAACATCAATCCGTCCACTTTGCTTATTTTCATATGAATGAAAACAAATTAAGAACCCTTCCCATAGTCGATGAAGAGGATAAATTATGCGGTATAATTACTATGAAGGATATTGCAATGAGTCTGATAAATACAGACCAGCATTATTTATGCACATCTTATGACAATATAATAGAAACACTTCTTGGAAAGGATATTCTTAAATTTGATGAAATAATAAAGGGAAATGTAATTGTTGCGGCATTTGAGGAAAAGACACTTAGAAGGTCAGAAATAATGGATGAAAATTCAATTGTAATCCTTGGGGACAGATATGATATTATTAAATTTGCCATAGAAACAAAGGTAAAGATGATAATTGTTACCGGGGATTTGGTAGTGCCGGAAAATTTACTTGAAATGGCTGTTAAGAATAGGGTAAATATAATAAGCACATCTTATCAGACATATTATACTGCTAAAAATATATCTCTTTCAAAATACGTGGATGACATTATGAAAAAAAGCGATATTATGCTGTTTTCTGAAGAGGATTATTTAAATGACTGCAAGGAGGACATCGAACAGTCAAAACATTCTAAGTTCCCCATAATTTCAAAAGATAAGAAATATTTAGGCCTCCTTGGCAGGAACCATTTAATTAACCCTAAAAGAAAAAGAGTTATATTGGTTGATCACAATGAAATGAATCAAAGCGCAGAAGGTATTGAGGAAGCGGAAATATTGGAGGTTATAGATCATCACAAAATCGGTGATATAAAAACCCCGATTCCCATCAGCTTCAGAAATACACCTGTAGGGAGCTCAAATACAATCATTTTTCAAATGTACAGAGAAAATAATATAAAAATAACAAATCAAATCGCCGGACTTATGCTGTCGGGAATAATTTCGGACACCCTGCTTTTTAAATCCCCCACCACAACTGAAAGAGATAAATATGCAGTAAATGAGCTGTTAAAAATTGTTGATATTGATTTATATAAATATGCAATGGAAATGTTTAGAGCAGGAACATCCCTGGAAGGAAAAACATTGGAGGAAATAATTTATCAGGATTTCAAGAAATTTAACCTTGTATATAAAAATGTGGGTATATCACAGGTATTTACATTGGATATCAATGAAATAATGAACAGAAAGCATGAGTTTGTCAAGCTGATTGACAATATTACCTATGATAAAGATTATTATTTGATAATTATGGCTGTAACAGATATTGTTAATGAAGGATCCTATATTTTCTATACATCATCAAGAGAAAAGCTGGTAAAAATGATTTTTGAAGAAGAAAATACCAAGCAAGGTATATATATTGACAAGTGTGTATCAAGGAAAAAACAAATAGTACCGAAGGTAATCAACGCCCTGAACCAAATAAGACAGTGAAAAATTAATTAAAATAAGTGTTGACAAACCCATCTTGTTCATTATATAATCCGTAATAAGTTAAAAAAATGCTTTGACGGAGACAAAAATATCTGAAATATGACTTAAGAGAGCCGATGGTTGGTGAGAATCGGTGTTATGAGATATAATGATCACTCCTGAGCTTCTGAGTCGAATGAAGTAGACAAAGACGTATTTCTGCGTTACAAGAATAGAGTTCAAGAAACTTTCAGTTTTTTCGACTTGAATGAGGCGATATTTTTTTATCGCGAAATAGGGTGGTACCGCGAAAGACCTTTCGTCCCTATATACATCTGTATGTATATAGAGACGAGAGGTTTTTTTTATAGCCATATAAATACCCTTTTTCATTCCGGTTGAACCAATACCAAAATTATAGGAGGTTAATTATGTGCAGGACAATCAGTTTTAAAGTATCAAAAGGAATGGATTCAGCAGTGAGGGTTTTGACCACTTTAAGGAGAAAGCAGTTTGACGTAAAAGAATTCAGCATGTCTTCATTGGATGATAACAATTCGGTTTTCAGAGTTACTTTAGAGGATGAAAAAAGAAACAGCTTTGACAGGGCAGTTCTTCAAATGCAAAAGTTAGTAGATGTATATGATGTATCAGAATATGTGTAAAAATCACAAACAAAAATTCGGAGGAAAATAAAATGGGAAGAATGTATTATGATAAGGATGCGGATTTAAAGGTATTGGAAGGAAAAACAGTGGCAATTGTTGGCTATGGAAGCCAAGGCCATGCTCACGCCTTAAATCTTAAGGAAAGCGGGGTTAAGGTGCTTGTAGGTTTGCAGGAAGGGAGTAAATCAAAAGCAAAGGCAGAATCACACGGTCTTACCGTAAAAACTGTAGCAGAAGCAGCTAAGGAAGCAGATGTGATTATGGTCTTGGCGCCGGATACTGCTCAGAAACAAATATATGAAGAAAGCATAGCCCCAAATTTGAAAGAGGGAGATGCATTAGCCTTTGCCCACGGATTCAATATTCATTTCCATCAGATTGTTCCGCCGAAAAATGTTGATGTATTCATGGTTGCTCCAAAGGGACCCGGGCACCTGGTAAGAAGAACCTACACTGAAGGAATGGGAGTTCCAAATGTATTTGCCGTTCACCAGGACTACACCGGCAGGTGCATGGATTTGACTCTTGCCTATGCCAAGGGAATCGGTGGAACGAGGGCAGGGGTTATTGAAACAACATTTAAGGAAGAAACAGAAACGGATTTATTCGGTGAGCAGGCAGTCCTCTGCGGAGGAATAACGGAGCTTATAAAGGCAGGCTTTGATACCTTGACTGGAGCAGGCTATCAGCCGGAGATTGCATACTTTGAATGTCTGCACGAAATGAAGCTTATAGTTGATTTAATATATGAGGGCGGATTTGAAAATATGAGGTATTCTGTAAGTGACACAGCAGAATATGGAGATTATATAACAGGAACTAAAATCATAACGGAAGATACAAGAAAAGAAATGAAAAAGGTTTTGAAGAATATTCAAGACGGAACATTTGCCTATGACTGGATAACAGAAAACAAAGCAGGGCAGCCAAGGTTTAAGGCAATGAAAAACATGGCACTGGAGCATCCAATAATTGAGACAGGTAAGAAATTAAGGTCTATGATGTCCTGGATAGGGAAAGCTGCCGAGGGACAAGAATAATAAGTATAACGAGGAATGGTGCAATTATGAAATTATCAGGCTCACAAATAATATTAAAAGTTTTGAAGGAAAAGGGTATTCAAAATTTGTTCGGATACCCGGGAGGAGCTGTTATACCTTTCTTTGATGCTCTATATGATGAGCTTGATTATTTTAAGGTATACAGACCTGCTCATGAGCAAAACGGGGTTCACGCTGCAGACGGCTATGCAAGAAGCACGGGTAAGTTAGGAGTATTTATTGCAACATCGGGACCCGGTGCCACAAATACAGTAACCGGTATTGCCAACGCCTATATGGACTCTGTACCTTTATTGGTTATATGCGGTCAGGTTGCAAATGCTTTAATAGGAAAGGATTCATTCCAGGAAGTTGATATAACGGGTATGACTCTTTCTGTTACAAAGCACAGCTACATGGTGAGGAAGACAGAAGAATTGGAAGATGTTATGAGAGAAGCTGTGGATGTTGCCATGGAAGGAAGACCGGGACCTGTATTGGTGGATGTTCCAAAGGATGTTTTTTTGTCTGTTTGTGAGTATAAAGGCAGCAGCTTAAAAACAGAGGTTGAAAATTTTGTAATCGATGAAGAAAAGTTAAATATGGCAGCAGAATTAATTAACAAGGCGCAACGTCCTGTCATTTATGCAGGTGGAGGGGTAAGAATTTCCAAAAATGATTCTTTGCTTGTTGAATTTGCAGAAAAAACAGGTATACCCGTTTGCAACAGTTTCATGGGTTTGGGGACCATACCCAGAAGCAATAAATTATCCCTTGGATTTGTGGGAATGCACGGTGCCATGGAAACAAATATGGCTGTTACAAATTGTGATTTATTGATAGCCATGGGAGCAAGATTCAGCGACAGAGTTATAGGGAGTCCCGACAAGTTTGCCAAGGGAGCTGAAATAATTCATATTGATATTGATTCAACAGAGGTTGATAAAAATACATATGAAAGTATTCCCTTGCTTGGAAATATGACTGATATATTGACTAAACTTTTGGATAAGTCAGAGAAAAAGGACAGAAGCAAGTGGCTGGATGAAATAATGTCTAAGAGACTTACAAGAAATATTGAGGGGGACTTTGTGCCTGAAAATATTTTAAAAGAAATAAATGAGCATTATAAAGAAGACACAATAGTTGCTACAGATGTAGGGCAACATCAAATGTGGACGGGACAATTTTGGAAGTTTAATAAATCCAATGAATTTATTACATCAGGAGGTTTGGGAACAATGGGATTCGGAATGGGTGCAGCCATAGGAGCACAGGTTGGAAATCCACATAAGAATACTGTTCTCATCACCGGAGACGGAAGCTTCCGTATGAACTGTGAGGAATTAGTCACGGTTGCAAAATATAAACTGCCTGTAAAAATTGTTATGCTTAACAACAATACATTAGGAATGGTAAGGCAATGGCAAAGAATGTTCAGCAATGCAAGGTATTCTGAAACAGATAATTATGATGATGTAAATTATCAGACGCTGAGTGCTGCCTACGGTATAAAAGCATATAAGGCATGTTCCATGGATGAGCTAAAAAAGATATTAAGTGAAACAGACGGTTTGAATGAACCGATTTTCTTAGAATGTAAAATAGATCATGACTGCAGTGTTTATCCCATAGTACCGCCTGGAAGACCAATAGATGAATTGTTAATTACCGGATAAATTCCCTTGTAATTATGGGCAATACTCAATCATAAAAGGAATTCTAAAAGCAATACCCAAAAACAATGCTTAAAGAATTCCTCTTCTCCGCTAATTTCAACTGTTATTCCTATCTTAGAAATGCGTACCTCTTTCTTAATTGGAAAGATGCATTTACAAACAACATTGACAAAAATGCAATGGTGGTTACTGTCCTTATATTATAGGCTACAGCATATACTAATACTTCCACTAGAGGGTGAACAAAGTTTGCCAGCAATAGGGCAAGTATACCCCATAACAGTGAGAATTCAAAGCAAATATAAGAATGTAAATTAAGAGGATATGCACTGTAATCCCACAATTTATAGTGAAAAACTTTGTCAAGCATTCTGCCTGTAATATATTCAAGCAGTGTGACCACTGCAATGCTTCCTGCAGTTGCACCTATAAGGGCCCCTAAGTAGTTGTTAATTGATAATTCACACAAGGTAAAAATTTCAATTATTAAGACTGCACAAATACCATACAAGGGACAAAATCCTTTTGTTAAAAATCCTTTGCTGATATAAATTTTCCTGTCCGAAATACTTCTAAATATAGTTTCCAGCAAAAATCCCATAAAGCCATATATCAAAAAAAACAGCATAAAATTCATTGCGTCATACTGCATATTCTCACTCCTTTTTGCTTATTCTTTGGAGTATTTGTAGAAATATGCCTATATATGAATGCCAATTTATGCTTTGTTTTCTGTAAAATTTCAGTTATTGTATAATTTATGCAAATGCAGTTTTCTAATGTTAATTGAATTAAAGTGAATACTTTTTGTTAAAATCAATCCCATTAAGTATAATAGCGATAATACTATTATTGATGAAATTAAGGAAATAATGTGACGGGAAGAATTTTGAACAAATAATAAATATAAACTTTTTGATGCAAGGCCTGCAATTCCTGCAGTAAGAATGGGTTTGAAAATCCAATTTGAAATATCAAATACAATGCAGGATACCTGCAGTAATCTTATCAAATATAATATTGTATTTAGAATTGTAGTTACAAAAAGTGCGAACAAATAGGCATTGAATCCATAGACCGGAACGAAGAAATATATTATGGATATTTTTAATATAGATTCAATAACGTTAACAATAAAAGAGCTTATTTGTTCACCGAGTGCATTAAGCATGGAAGAGATAACCATGTTTAAATACATAAAGGGGCAAACATATGATATTAATTTTATCATGAGGCCAATCTGTGTGTCATTGTAAACAGCCATGGCTATTTCGCTTGGAAATGCTACAAATACAGCAACAACCAATATTCCGGATAAAGTCGTAAAATGAATTACCAAGGACAGTGTCCTTGTAACGCTTTTTTCATTGGCAAGAGCATTTTCACCTGCTACAGCAGGAATCAACAAAGACGCAAGCGATGTCAGTATTGATGAAGGGAAAAACAATAGGGGCAGAACCATTCCCTTAATCATACCATAAAGGCTTATGGCAGTTTCCGAAGATAGACCGTACAATAAGAGTCTTGCCGGAATTAATGTGTTTTCAACAGTTCGCAGTATTGAGTTTAAATTTGATGTTGCAGAAAGCGGAAGCGTGATTCCAAGAATTTTTAAAATCATATTGTCTGATTGTTTATCTAATTTTTGAAAGCAGGGTTTTTTATCAAATATATAGAAAAGCCCTAGTATAAATAAGGCAAATATTTCTTCTGCAGTCATGCCAATGGCAATTGCAGCACAGCCATAGGCTAAACCTTTGGGAAGAAAGGTATTCATTAAATAAATTATCAAAAATATTCTTACAAATTGCTCAGTTGTCAGGATAATTGAAGGCTGGGCAACTTTTCCCAAGGCATAAAAATATCCCTTATAACAGTTTGAAATTGCCATGATGGGAAGGCTTGGCGCTAAATACATCAAGGACAAGACTGTCCTTCTATCATTTAATATATTGCTTCCTATATAATCTGCAAAGTAATAAAGAAAAAACCCTGCTGCAAAGCCTGTAACAATGGAAATACCTATGGATTGATTAAGAACCTTTTTGGCATTGGCATAATTGCCCAAGGCAATTTCTTCTGATATGAGCTTTGAAATAGCAACCCTTATTCCTGAAGTTGCCAATGTCAGCATCAAAAAATAAAATGAAAGTATTAACTGATATAAACCCATTCCTTCCGCACCGATAGTATTAGCCAAATAAATCCTGAAAAACATACCTACAAAACGAACAGAAGCAGTTGCAAGGGTTAAAATTAATGTGCCCATAATGATTTTTCTTTTTTTCATTATTCACCTCAAAATTTGTACTCATATAATCATATGCGGCATATTAAAATTTATTTTATGTGTGGGTAAACTGTATCTATTTTTTAATCGACAGCATCTCTGCGTGGATTTTTGCCAATTCTTCCGGAATGTTAATATGCTGCGGGCATTTTGGCACACATTGGCAGCACTGTTGACAATTGCCTCCCTGTTCTTTTTCAGACATAAACATAAAGTAGCTTCGAAGAGCAATATCCTTATTTTCTGATTTTTTGTAATCGTTGTATATCTCAAAAACACCCGGAATATCCACACCATATTGACAATCCATGCAATAGCGGCATCCCGTGCAGGGTATGGGCTTTATTTTTCTTAAATCTTCAACAACTTGGTCAATAATTTTTTGCTCATCATCAGTTATTGTTTTTATGTCAGTAAATGTTTGTATATTATCTATAAGTTGTTCCATATTAGACATGCCGCTTAATATCAAAGCTGCATTAGGAAGAGATGCAACCCACTTCAGCGCCCAGGAAGCAATGCTTTTGTCAGCGTGGAAGTCTTTGAAACGCTTCATTGCATGAGGGGCAAATGAAGCTAAAAATCCTCCCCTTACAGGTTCCATAACAAAGCATGGGATGTTTAATTCCTCTAAGGTTTTATACATGTTTTTGGCGTCATTTTCTTCCCAGTCCCAATAATTTATTTGAAGCTGAATAAAGTCCCACTCATGCGCGGCAGCAAATTCTTTTAGAACTTCATTGCTGTCATGAAACGAGAAACCAATATTTTTAATTTTCCCTTCATTTTTCTTTTGAACTATAAAATCATATAAATTAAATTTTTCAACTGTTTCAATAGATTCCTTGCGTAATGAATGAAGAAGATAAAAATCAAAATATTCAGTATTGCATTTTTTCAATTGCTCATTAAAGAGTTTTTCAGCGTCCCCTTCTTCTTTTACCTTCCATACAGGAAGCTTGCTTGTTAAGTAGTAGCTCTCTCTTTCAAATTCAGTTAACACTTGTCCTAAAAATGTTTCTGATTCTCCGCCGTGATAATTATAAGCCGTATCAAAATAATTTATACCATTGTTATAGGCATGGTGGATTAATTGTTTTGCATTTTCAAAATCAATCTTGTTATTTTTTGTCGGGAATCGCATACAACCATAGCCTAATCGCGGTAAACTTACTCCGAGTTTTTCAATAAATTTTCTATCCATAAGAACCTGCCTTCTTTAATATTATTAATATGAGATCCAGGCTTATGCCGGGATGACATCAATAATTGTATGAATTATACAATAATTACTAATACTTATTATAACAGTATTTTAAAAACCATTCAAGTATTCTTAAAAAATTATGCTTGACAGATAAAGATAAGAGAGTTAATATATGAATACACCCCCCAGGGGGGCAGTGGTAAACAATGAGGTGAAACAATGAAAGCGGACAAAAACAAAATAAACAGATTGTTAAAAACCGCTGCAGGGCAAATTGAAGGTATTTCAAAAATGGTTGATGATGACAGATATTGCGTAGATATTTCAAATCAAATATTGGCAGCCCAGTCAATACTAAAAAAAGCCAACTATGAAATCCTAAGAGCTCATTTGCATGTGTGCGTAAAGGAAGCATTCATCGAAGGTGATGAAGATAAAAAAATAGAAGAAATTATGGCAATAATCAACAAGGTTTCTAAATAAAGGAGTGACACGGATGAAGACACAAAAATTCGATGTAACCGGCATGACATGCTCGGCATGTTCTACAAGGGTTGAAAAAAATGTAGGCAAGACCGATGGTGTTATCGAAGCAAATGTAAATTTACTTACTAACAGTATGACGGTTAAATATGATGAATCAGTATTAAATGAAGGAAGCATTATAAAGGTGGTAGAGGATACCGGCTATGGTGCTAACTCTGCCGATGCTAAAAGGGTCCAAGCAAAAAAGGACTCTAAATCAGGTGATAAATCTGAAATTAATGAAATGAAAAAAAGGTTAATTGTATCTTTTGTATTTGCAATCCCTCTATTTTATATTTCAATGGGTCATATGCTTAATTGGCCTCTGCCTTCCATATTTCACGGGACTGAAAACGCCTTAATATTTGCATTTACGCAATTCTTATTATGTCTGCCCGTTATGATTATAAACAGCAAATATTATAAGGTTGGATTAAAAACTCTTTTTAAAGGCTCTCCCAACATGGATTCACTGATTGCCATCGGTACATCGGCAGCAACGCTTTATGGAATCTATGCAATATTTAAAATAGGCTATGGTCTTGGACATATGGATATGGACATGGTAATGCATTTCTCAATGGATTTATATTTTGAATCTGCTGCAGTTGTTTTAGCCTTAATAACCTTGGGTAAATTTTTGGAAGCAAGAGCAAAGGGAAGAACATCAGATGCAATTAAAAAATTAATAGATTTATCGCCAAAGACTGCTTTGGTTGAAAGAAATGGCGTTGAAGGCGAAATCCCGGTTGAAGATGTGGCTGCGGGAGACATAATAATTGTTAAACCCGGTCAATCAGTGCCTGTGGACGGAACAATTATATTTGGTAACACGTCGATAGATGAATCAATGCTTACCGGTGAAAGTATCCCTGTTGAAAAAAGTGTTGGAGATAAAGTAATAGGTGCAAGCATAAATAAATCGGGCTTCTTTAAATTTAAAGCAGAGAAGGTTGGGGATGATACAACTTTATCTCAAATAATAAGGCTGGTGGAAGAAGCAAGTTCTTCTAAAGCACCAATTTCAAAAATGGCTGATAAAATAAGCGGAATATTTGTACCTGTTGTAATCGGAATATCTATAATAGCAACTATAGTATGGTTAATAATAGGTGCTGACTTTGAGTTTGCTCTTTCAATAGGAATAGCGGTGCTGGTTATTTCCTGTCCGTGTGCATTAGGGCTTGCAACACCTACCGCTATAATGGTCGGTACAGGAAAGGGTGCTGAAAACGGCATACTGATTAAATCAGCTGAAGCATTGGAAATAGCACACCATGTTCAAACAGTGGTAATGGACAAAACAGGGACAATTACAGAGGGTAAACCAAGAGTTACGGATCTTATTGCTGACGGAATTGATGAAAGAGAAATGCTGCGAATTGCTGCCTCGGCAGAAAAGGGCTCTGAACATCCATTAGCTGATGCAATAGTTGAGGAAGCTAAAAATTTGGATTTGCAGCTCTATGATGTAGAAAACTTTGAAGCTATTCCCGGTCAGGGCTTAAGAGCTGCAATTAATGATAAAATATACTATCTTGGGAATTTGAGGTTGTTAAATGAGCAAAATATAAATATTAAAAACTTTGAAGAAAAAAGCATTAAATTTGCAGAAGAAGGAAAAACACCCTTATATTTTGCAGATGAAAAAAGTGTTTTGGGTATAATATCAGTGGCTGATATTGTTAAACCTACAAGTAAGGCGGCAATTAAAGAATTTGAGGCAATGGGTATTGAAGTTGTAATGCTTACGGGAGACAACAAGAAAACTGCCGAAGCAATCAGAAAACAGCTTGGAATTACAAGGGCAGTAGCAGAAGTATTGCCTCAGGATAAGGAAAAAGAAATAAGAAGTATCCAGGAATCAGGCAGAAAGGTTGCTATGATAGGTGACGGAATCAACGATGCACCGGCACTTGCCAGGGCAGATGTTGGAATTGCCATAGGAGCAGGAACGGATGTGGCTATAGAATCGGCTGATATAGTGCTTATCAGAAGTGATTTGTTGGATGCTGTTACAGCAGTTCAATTAAGCAAGGCTACATTAAGAAATATTAAACAAAACTTATTTTGGGCATTTATTTACAACTCTGTGGGTATACCATTGGCAGCAGGAGTATTTTACGGTATTTTGGGCTGGAAGCTTAACCCTATGTTTGCTGGAGCTGCTATGAGCTTAAGCTCGGTTTCGGTAGTATCAAATGCCTTAAGGCTTAAATTCTTTAAGCCTGTAAGAATGTCAAAAGATGCTTTAGATGTATATTCAAAAGAAACAGATGACTTGAAAAACAAGTCGGATTCAAAAAATAATAATAAAGAAAATGGAGGAAATGAAATGAATAAAACATTAATAGTAGAAGGAATGAGCTGCGGACATTGCAAGGCTGCGGTTGAAAAAGCATTAAAGGCAGTAGACGGAGTGGAAAATGCAGTAGTTGATTTAGAAAAAAAATCAGCAAGCGTAACATTAAATAAAGAAGTGAGCGATGAAGCCTTATCAAAAGCAGTAGTTGATGCCGGATACGAAGTAGCAGAAGTAAATTAAGATAAACAAGTATATTCAGCTTTGTCATCATGAGTTTTAGCCAAGGATCGCACGTTTTAAATCTAACCCGGGGGAATTCTTCGGGTTTTTTATTTATGAAAAATCAGTGTAATTAATTGAAGATTGTGTTATAATTTTTTTATACTTTTTGGGGGTATAAGATGAAAAAAAGATGGTTTTTCATAGGCTTATTACCTATATCAATTTTTTTAACAGTTTTGGCACGCAAAAACATAAATTTTGCTGAATATTATGCTGTTAATATTTATCCCCTTTTTATAAATACTGCAGGTATTTTTTCCTATAAGTCAAATAAATCATTAGCAGAATTATTAATATTTGCTTTTATAATTACGATAATTATATCAGCGGCAGTTACCATAATTAAAAGTATAAAACATAAAAAAGGGGAATATTTTAAAAAATATATTTTTGTATTATTATCATTTTTATCCGCTATGTATTTTTTGTATGTTTTATTTTGCGGCATAAATTATTACAGGTATGAATTTACCCTTTACAGCGGTTTAGAAATTCAAAAGTCAACAAAAGAAGATTTAATAAATCTTTGCGAGATATTAATTAATGATGCAAATAAATACAGAAAGAAATTGGGCACTGACAATTTGGGCACTGCAGAATTATCAGACAATAATTATTATGAGACTGCAAATAGGGCCAAAAGTGCAATGAATGTATTATCTGATGAATATAAAATATTAAAGGGAAATTACCCTGCTCCTAAGATAGTGAGGCAATCAGAGCTTATGTCTTATTTAGGCATAACAGGAGTGTTTTTCCCGTTTACATTTGAGGCTAATGTTAATGTACATATACCTCCTTATCAAATTCCTTCAGTAATGCTCCATGAACTGGTGCATTTGAGAGGGTTTATGAGAGAAGATGAAGCAAACTTCATATCATACTTAGCATGTATAAAATCCGGATATGATGATTTTTATTACAGCGGAACCATGACAGCCTTGGTTCATTCAATGAACGCTCTTTATATGGCAGACTACGATGCATTTGTAAATGCATATAATATGTACTCTGAAGATGTAAAAAAGGATATGAACTATTCAAGGAATTATTGGAGGCAATTTGAAACAAGGGTTCAAGATGCAGCAAATAAAGTTAATGACACATATTTAAAGGCAAATAATCAAGATGACGGGGTTAAAAGTTACGGCAGAATGGTAGATTTATTATTGGCATATTACAGGTAAGATAAAGGCATAATTACTCATCTTTGGGATAAACTAAGGAAAACCATTGATGAAAGGAGAGACAATGGCAGAAATAAAATGTACCGTAACAAATTGTTATTTTAACAAAAGGTTAGGATGCACAGCTCCGGCACTTACCATTGACGGGGGCAAAGCACTTGAAAGCCGTTCTACAAGCTGTGATACATTTATTGAACAAAAACCCGGTGTTAAGAGTTCTGTAAATGAACCTTTAAGTGACACAGATATTAAATGTATGGCTGTAAAATGCATTTATAATGAATCTGAGCACTGTGAGGCAAGAGATATTATTGTAAACGGGAAAAATGCAAGCGTTCCTCAGGAAACATGCTGCAGCACATTTGTTATGACCTAATGACAGGGGGACGGGGTTGTCGTCATATGATAAGGGGACAGGGTTGTCGTCATATGATAATAATCCCGTTTTTTTGTTTAAAAAGAAAAATAATATGGTATAAGAGGAACAAGCTATTATTAA
>CAZTXR010000015.1:0-16925 GCA_964617605.1 uncultured Clostridia bacterium
ATAAAAAAGTATATTGGCATGATGTTAACAAGACCAACAGAAAAAGGGAAAAATCCGAGGAAGCAAAAATATACAGGCAAGAATTGTACGAAAAACTTAAGCCTGAGGATATAAAAATATTGGAAGCTATGGAAGTGGGTTTAAAATAGATCGTATTTAAATATATAAATAAAAAATAAGCGTCAAACTTTTTTAGGGTTTGACGCTTTTTATTATTGCTGAACTTCGTAGGTGCCTCTTACCATAAATATTGCGTAATCATTTGTGTAGGCACCTCTGCCGTCATCTCTCGGAACTATCATTAAGTGATTGGCAACAAACTCCATGCCGGATACAAAATCCTTGCCGGCAGTAACGTTTGTAATTCCGCCTAATTCGCTTCCTATAACAAAAGCCTTTCCGCCTCTCAATATAAGCTCTGTTCCTGCCCCTGCGATTAATTTTTCTCCTGCTTTGATTTCAACTACTTCCAAGGCAGCCGCAGAACCTCCGGACCCTCCTTGTGAAGCTAATTCATCAACCTTTTTTTGCAGACTTTCCAATTCGTCTAATTTGTAGTCATTGATTAATGCTTTGATACGGTCATTCAAATAGCTGAGAACAACAATCGGGTCATTGGAATCACCCGGTGCAGCGTAAATTACCGCAGTAAATATAATTGATAGGATTAAGGTAAATATCAGTATTTTTTTCAATTTAACAACTCCCTTAAATGAATATAAGACATTTTACATTAAATAAACATAAAATTCAACATAAAACAAGAGATATTTTACAAAAGAAATCAAATTAAAGCTTTTAACTTTGCATTGAATTAAATAATATGAAATGATATAATTGCAAAGGAGAAAATAGTTTGACAAATATTGATGAAGAAGGTTGCTTTATGTATAAATTGTGTTTGACGGCAAATAAGTTCTTTAAGCTGCCGGTACATCCCTTTAATTTAAATAATGAAGGCAAAAAAACATACGCCCAGTGGCAATATGAAAAGGGAATGGATACTATTAAATTTTATTTGAAGCATAATACTGCAGAAGAAATGTTCAAGGATAAGGTTGTTTTGGATATTGGCTGCGGTGCGGGAGGAAAAACAATTTTTTATGCTTCAAAAGGTGTTAAGAAAATAGTTGGTATAGAAATATTAGAGAAATATAGAAAAGAAGCAGAAAATTTGGCAAAGGAATACAATCTTCAGGATAAATTTGAATTTGTTGCAGGGGATGCTTCACAAATGCCCTTCGAAAATGAAACATTTGATACTATTATTATGAATGATGCCATGGAGCATGTGGATAAGCCGGAAGAGGTGCTAAAAGAGTGTTATCGTATTTTGAAAAAGGACGGGAAACTGTATTTGAATTTTCCTCCCTATAATCATCCATACGGCGCACATTTAAGCGATGCCATAGGGATACCTTGGGTACACGTGTTTTTCAGTGAAAAAACCCTTATAAAAGCATACAAGGAACTGGTTAAGGATTTGCCTGACGGCAATGACAGAATTGAGTTTAGAATCAGCAAAAGGGATGATGGCACAGAGTATTTTTCCTATATAAATAAAATGTCAATAAAAAGAGCTGACAGGATTTTACATAAAAGTGATTTTAAAATAGAATATTATTCAGAGGAGCCTTTAAGAAGTATTTTTAAAGTTCCGGCTCGTTTGCCCTTTTTTAAAGAATATTTAGTGAAGATGGTTGTTTGTGTTTTGAAGAAATGATGAGATTCTTCACGCTTTGGGTTCAGAATGACACAAAGCGTCTGCACTCGCTGCATTGACGCAACTCGTGTGTGCAGGCTGCAATGACGGGGACTGCATCCTCGGAAGGATCTCAGGAAATTATACATATATTTAGGAGAGAAAATGAAACTGAATAAAGTTGATAAAATAGTACTTGTTTTGATTTGTATGTCGCTGATTGTGGGTATATATACCCTATATCAGAGGATGGGAGTTGAAAGACAGTACAAAACCGCAGAAATAATGCTTGATTATAATGAAATGAAAAAATTTGCAGACAGTTCAATGGAGGATTTAGACTATTGGCTTAGAAAGTTCAAAGAATTCGGCGCTGAATCTGTAGCTATACAGGAAGAAACAATAAATTTATTAATTGAAGCAGGTAACAGTCTTCGGGCTGATATTGTTTCAGAGTTGGTTAAAGAATATAAGTGGCAGGATGATTTCAACCCCGAAATTGTAAAAGCAATTACGGAAAATGAAATAAACCCGGAGGATGTTATAGTTACTACGGAAGATGAGGCAATTTACAGCTACATGGTATCCGGCTTGGGCGAAAGATATCCTGAAGAGTTTTATGAAACATACTCTTTGGATAATGTTTATTACATAGTTTTACATGGTATTGTTGATGATGTTTATTACGGAACTACTCAGAAGGTTATAAACTTAGCGGGCAAAGGAATATATGAGGGTAAAAAGGTAGTTGATTCAAGATTGTTAAATATCGGAATCGGTTATGACGATAAAAAAGTATCTTTGATAAAAGATGCAGGTTTGGATGTTGTTTTAAGACCTATCAATTTTCCGGCATATAATGAAAAATTAACAGATGTCTATAAGGCAGCTAATGAGGAATATGGGTTAAAACCAAGAATTTATATACTTCATGGCAAGGAAGTATTGGGATATCCCAAAAATGAAGAAAAGCTGCTTAACTATATAAAAGAAGAAAATATTGCAATTGCAATGATTGAAAGTTCAACACAAAGGGAGCACATAGAGCAGGAAGGGTTAAACAAATTAGTTAGAGATTCAGGATACCAGGCCTTGCGTGCATTTACCATGTGGGACTATATAAGAGAAAGAACTAAATTTTATAATTATGATGGTGCCGAAGAAATTGAAAATACAATGTTCAGGGCTATAACAGAAAGAAATATAAGGGTTATATATTTTAAGCCTTTTTATGAACAAGAGGGCAGCTCAAAATTTCTTACAGATGTTGATGAATACGAAAGAACTTTTAGCAGTTTAGAAAACAGATTGTCAAAGCATAATATAAGCTTTGGAAAAGCTGAAGCAATGAAAAGTTTCAGCATAGGCTCCAAAAGAATGGCTCTCATGTCATTTGGTCTTACATTGGCTGCAGTCATGTTATTTATTAAAATGTTTAATATTAAAAACAGCAGGGCAAATTATTTGTATTTATTCTCCTTGCCTGGGGCCTTGATTCCCTTGGTTATGCGAAGTGTTGCTGAAAAGGGATTTGCATTTGGCTCTGCGGTAATTTTTTCAGGTCTTGGAATTTATTTTTTCATGACTCAGATTAAGAAAGTTTATAAATCTGATAACAAGTATTCAAATGTTAAGATCATGAGTTTATCCGCCGTAATACTGACCGTTAGTGTTGCGATTTCTCTGGCAGGGGCTGTATTTGTTGATGCCATGTTGGCTGATGTGAGATATATGCTTGAGACGGATATATTCAGAGGGGTAAAATTTGCTCAAATTATTCCTTTTGGAATTTTTATGATTATGTTTATTATTTATTTTATGGATAAGGAAGATGGCTCGGCAAAAAGTGTAGTAAATACAAGCTTGAAGTTTTTAAATAAGGAAATTAAAATATATTATGGCATAATTGCTGCTGTAATCGGTGCAGCTGCTTATATTTATATTTCAAGGACAGGGCATGAAACCAATATTCAGCCTTCAAGCATTGAAATGATATCGAGAAATTTCATGGAATATGTGCTTATTGCAAGACCAAGGACAAAGGAATTCTTGATAGCATTTCCTGCAATATTTGCTGCCCTGTTTGCCGCCAGCAAAAAATCGGAGTTTTTTACGGGGATTTTCATGTTAGCATCAGCAATTGGAACGTCCTCGGTAATCAACACTTTTTCTCACATTAGGACACCTGTTTATCTTTCATTGTCAAGGACTGTAATTGCTCTTGTATTTGGAATAATCATAGGTTGTGTTTCGGTATTGATATGTGATTTATGCTACAGACTATTTGTGAAGGTACAGGAGAGACTGAAGTGAAAAAAATGTTGTTGGCAGGCTATTACGGATTTGGAAATTTAGGTGATGAAGCAATACTGGAAATGACACTGAAGCAAATATTAGACATAACCGACAGTGACAATATTACAGTTCTTTCCGGAAATAAGGTTGCGACTTCAAAAATTTATAAGGTGAATACTATTGACAGGTACAATGTGCTGTCTATAATAAATGCGCTTAAATCTTCAGATGTGCTGATTTTTGGCGGCGGAAGCTTGCTTCAGGATGTAACAAGCAAAAGAAGCATTTATTATTATTTATTCTTGATAAGACTTGCAAAGCTTATGAAAAATAAAATCGTAATGCTCAGCCAAGGGATTGGTCCCATAATCAGCGAGAAAAGCATTCGGGCTGTTGCAGCCACCTTGTCGCTGGTTGATTACATATCGGTGAGGGATAATTATTCCAAGGAGTTTTTGGTTAGCATAGGTGTAGCTGAAAAGAAAATTTTTCTTTCAACTGACCCGGTTATAAATTTAAGAAAAAATGAACACCTTGCTTACAATAATCAAGGCAAGAAGAAAGTTTGTTTTTCCTTAAGAAATTGGAAGGATGCAGATGTAAGCCATAAAATCAGCAAGGTGGCGGAACGGTTAATTGAAGAAGGAATAGAATGTCACTTTATTCCTTTTTATCATAAGGAAGATTTGCAGTTAATTGATCAGGTTGAAAATATTTTAGGTGACAAGGCAGTCTATTACAGGGAAAAATTATCAACCAATGAGGCCTTTGACATAATAAAAAATATGGATGTGATGGTTGGTGTCAGGCTTCATTCGCTTATTTTTGCCGCAGCTGCAAATGTGCCCATAGTTGCTGTTTCATATGACCACAAGGTTGACCACTTTGTTAACAGTGTCAATATGAAAATAGCTTGCACAATTGAAAATATAGACGAAAATATAATATATAAGGAGATAAAAGATAAGATTAAAAATGAATATGAAGAAAAAATGAAACTGTCTCAAAGCGTTGATAAGTTAAGAGAATTAACAAATGTCAATTATAAAATATTAAGGGATATCAGCAATGGATAAATTAAGTATAATGGGTGTCAGGATTAATAATGTTTCCATGGATGAAGTGTTAAAAATTGCAGAAGAAAAAATCGAAAAAAGCCAGCAGTGTATAATTTATACTCCTAATACAGAGATAATCATGATGTGCCAAAAGGATAAGGAGTTTTTGGATTTAATGAATAAATCAGATATTAATACTCCTGATGGGGTTGGTTTGATATATGCCGGGAAAATTAAAAAGCACCCGCTTAAGGAAAAAGTAGCAGGTTTTGATGTATCTGTAAATTTATTAAAAATGGCAAATGATAAAGGGCTTAAGCTTTATGTTGTCGGAGGAAAACTTGGGGTGGCTGAAGCAGCCATGAAAAATGTTCATAAAGAATACCCTGATATTAAAATTGTCGGTACGCAACACGGGTATTTTAAGGGCAGTCATCTTGGAAAGTACGGACATGAGGAAGAACTTTCGGTTATTGAAGATATAAACAAGAATCAGCCGCATATTCTCTTTGTGGGATTTGGTGCTAAAAAACAGGAGCAGTGGATAGAATATAACAAGGATTTAATAAATGCCAATGTTATAATAGGAAACGGCGGAACCTTGGACGGCTTGGCGGGACTGGTTAAAAGAGCACCGGACATATATATAAAATTAGGTTTGGAATGGTTCTACAGGCTTATAAAGGAGCCGAAAAGAATTACAAGGCAAATTGTACTGCCGGTATTTATGCTGAAGGTATTGTTTGGAAGTAAAGATATTGTGAAAGTAATAGAATAGGAAGTTCCCTGTAAGAAAAAAAGAAGGAGGCAAGAAAAATGAAATTATTTATTGATACGGCTAATGTGGAGGAAATAAGAAAAGCAAATGATATGGGTGTTATTTGCGGTGTTACAACAAATCCTTCCTTAATAGCAAAAGAAGGAAGAATGTTTAAGGATGTGGTAAAAGAAATAACTTCAATAGTTGACGGACCCATAAGTGCGGAAGTAATCAGCTTAAATTCGGAAGGAATGATAAAAGAAGCTGTAGAGCTTTCAAAGATTCATAAAAACATAATTATTAAGGTGCCTATGACGGTGGAGGGATTAAAGGCAGTAAAAGTTCTTCGTGAAGAAGAAATCAAAACAAATGTTACCTTGATATTTTCTGCAGGTCAGGCACTTCTTGCAGCAAAGGCAGGGGCTGCTTATGTAAGCCCATTTGCGGGTCGGCTTGATGATATCGGCAATGACGGAATGAATTTAGTTAAGGAAATTGTTGATATATTCAGAAATTATGACATAGACACGGAAATTATAGCTGCCAGCATAAGGCATCCTATGCATGTGATAGAGGCTGCAAAATTGGGCTGCCATATTGCTACGGTACCTTATAAAGTAATTCTTCAGCTTACAAAGCATCCTTTAACCGATAAAGGAATAGATCAGTTTCTAAAGGATTGGGACACAGTACCTAAACATTAAACTTGGAGGAAACAAAAGAATGAAATACGATGATTTAAAAATCATAGCAAAGAATATGAGAAAAAATATCCTGACTATGATTTATAAGGCAAAGTCAGGCCATCCGGGAGGCTCTCTTTCAGCGGTGGAAATAATGACATATTTATATTATAGGGAAATGAATATAAATTCCCCGACAGATGAAAACAGGGACAGATTTGTTTTGTCAAAAGGCCACGGAGCCCCTGTTTTATATGCTGTGCTGATGGAGAAGGGATTTATAAGCAAGGATTTAATCGATACACTCAGACAGGTTGGCTCTAAGCTTCAAGGGCACCCGGACATGAAAAAACTTTCCGGAGCAGGAGTTGAAGCATCAACCGGCTCCTTGGGCCAAGGGCTTTCAATTGCAAATGGAATGGCCTTGTCATTTAAAATTGACAAGAAGCCAAACAGAGTATTTGTTCTTTTGGGAGACGGGGAGCTAAATGAAGGTATGATTTGGGAAGCGGCAATGCTTGCAAACCACTACAGGCTGGATAATTTAACTGCTGTATTAGACCACAACGGTTTGCAAATAGACGGCAAAAATGAAGATGTTATGACAATTGAGCCTATTGATAAAAAATTTGAAGCATTTGGATGGCATGTTATAAAAACTGTGGGTCATGATTTTGAAGCATTGGAAAAAGCTTTTGAAGAAAGAAAAACAATAAAGGGTAAACCGGCAATAATAATTGCAGATACAACAAAAGGTAAGGGCTGCTCCTTTATGGAAAATCAAGCGGGCTGGCACGGAAAGGCTCCCAATGACCAGGAATTCTGCAAGGCAATGGAGGAAATGGGAGACATTGGTGACACAAATGAAGGAGGTGGTTTAAATGGCTAAAGCAACAAGAGAAGCATACGGAGATGCATTAAAAAAATTAGCAGCAACAAATCCTGATGTGGTTGTATTGGATGCGGACTTGTCCGGCTCTACAAAGACTGTGGAATTTCAAAAATTGAGTCCTGAAAAGTTTTTCAATGTGGGGATTGCCGAGCAGAACTTAATCGGTACGGCTGCAGGCTTATCTTTGGCAGGAAAAGTTCCCTTTGCCAGCTCTTTTGCCATGTTTGCTGCGGGAAGGGCTTTTGAAATTATTAGAAATACAGTTGCATATCCTTCATTAAATGTCAAAATTGCAGCTACCCATGCAGGTCTTACCGTTGGAGAGGACGGAGGGTCTCATCAAGCAATTGAAGATTTAAGTTTAATGCGAAGCATCCCGAATATGACTGTTATAAATCCGGCTGATGCCAAAGAAGCTGAACAAGCAGTTTTAAAAGCTGCGGAATTTGTGGGCCCTGTATACATAAGGCTCGGCAGAATGGCAGTTGAAGACATATACGATGAATCATATGTTTTTGAATTGGGCAAGGGTGTTTTATTAAGAGACGGCAAGGATGTTACAATTATCGCTACCGGGCTCATGGTTCAAGAAGCATTAAAAGCTCATGAAATTTTAAAGGAAGACGGCATCGAAGCTAAGGTCATAAATATTCACACAATTAAACCCATGGATAAAGATATAATAATAAATGCGGCCAAAGAAACCAATGCTATTGTTACAGCTGAAGAACACAGTATAATAGGAGGCTTGGGAAGTGCCGTGCTTGAAGTATTGTCCGACGAATATCCTGTTCCTTTGAAAAGGGTTGGGGTTTTAGATAAATTCGGCGAATCAGGAAAGCCAAAAGATCTTCTTAATAAATATAAATTAACTGCAGAAGAAATTGTAAATAAATCAAAAGAAGTAATAAAATTAAAAAAATAAACGTAAAAATTCTACAGATAATTTAGTTGATTTTGTATTGACAAGCATACAGTTTTAGGGGTATAATAATCGATTTGACATTTGTTGCCGATTGGTGTATAATACATCAATAGGAGGTATTTGTATGTTTAATTTAGGCGACAAAGTGGTCTACCCCATGCACGGAGCCGGTGTTATTGAAACGATGGAGTCTAAGGAAATTTTAGGTGAAGTTAAAAACTATTATGTGCTTAAAATGCCCATAGGAGAAATGAAACTGATGATACCTGTGGATAATGTAAATAATATAGGTTTAAGAAACATCATAGACAAAAAAGCTGTTGAGAATGTATACAGCATTTTAAAACAAAGAGCTGAAATTAATGATTCCAACTGGAACAAAAGATATCGTGACAATATGATAAAAATGAAGACCGGGGATATTTTTGAGGTAGCGCAGGTTGTAAGGGATTTAACTTTCCGAGACAAAGAAAAAGGTCTTTCTACAGGGGAGAAAAAAATGCTTGTAAGCGCAAAGCAGATGTTGGTAAGCGAGATCTCACTTTCTACGGACAGGGACAGCAAGGGAATACAGGATTACATGGATGAAATTATCAATAAAGATGCATTAGAACAGTAGTAAGAAATATGCTCTAATGCATTTTTTGTATGCCCTTTATACCACAACTCAATTTGAGCTTGTGCATACTAAACTAACCGTGTCGAAATTAAGAATATTTTAATAAATTTCCATTATAATATTTAAATAAATGTTATAGCCAAAATAAAAAAAATATGTTACATTATTTAGTATAGCATTAAATAAAATTTCATTTAATGGGTATACTTGTAAGGAGGTGAGTGTATGATTGAAAAATTTATAAAAGCAATTATTGCTGTTATAGGTGCATCTATAGGGGCAGTCTTGGGTGTATTGATAATCAGCAGTGGTCTTCTTGTATTAACAAGTTTGCAGAGTGTTTTAGTAATTATAGGTATCAGTTTAATTTTTGGAATAATATTTTTTCTTCTTTCATCTAAAATTAAAAAGACCGTTTTAAGAATAGTAGGTGCTTTTGAGACGGAGATATTGAAATTTTCCACTATGGATATAGCTTTAGGGGCTGTAGGGCTAATAGTGGGATTTATCATTGCATGGCTTATAAGCCAACCGCTTTCCGGCATTAAATATGTAGGTACTATAATTTCGGTAGTTTCCTTTGTATTTTTTGGATATTTGGGCTTAAAGGTTGCTACAAGAAAAAAAGACGATGTTTTGTGGCCTCAGCTTTTAAATTTAAGAAAATCTCAAACGGTTAAAAAGCATGATAAGAAAAAAGAAATGGTATTTCCTAAAATACTTGATACAAGTGTAATTATTGACGGAAGGATATCTGATATTTGCAGAACCGGATTTATAGAAGGAACTTTGGTAATCCCGGAATTTGTTCTGAAAGAACTCAGACATATTGCAGATTCCTCTGACAGTCTTAAAAGAAACAGAGGAAGAAGGGGCTTGGATATTTTAAATATCCTTCAGAAGGATGATTCAGTAAATGTTGTGATTGAATCGAAAGACTACGGCGATAATGTTGAGGTTGATATTAAGCTCTTAAAACTGGCTAAGGAATTGGGAGGCAAGGTGCTTACAAACGACTTTAATTTAAATAAGGTTGCCGAGTTTCAAGGCGTTGAAGTGTTAAATATCAACGAATTGGCAAATGCAGTAAAACCTGTCGTTCTGCCTGGTGAAGAAATGACTGTCATGATTGTTAAGGATGGCAAGGAATCCGGTCAGGGATTAGCATACTTGGATGATGGAACTATGATTGTTGTCGAGGGCGGCAAGAAATGTATCGGTGACTCGGTTATAGTAACGGTTACCAGTGTTTTACAAACAGCAGCAGGCAGAATGATTTTTGCAAAACTGAAAAGTGTAATTAACAATAAAGCGGTTTAAAGGTAGGAGGACACACCTCTAAAATAGGGCAAGTCTTTGCGGGTAAGCTTTCGAGGAATGTCCCCGTACTTGAATGTCCCCGTTGTGCGATTTTGAAAGCTCCAAGATAAAGTCTTGGGGCTTTTAATATTTTTTGCAATAAAGGGCAAGATATATATTATTAAGTTTTGCGAGGTGTAGTGATGATTGTTGCTATAAGGGCAGTAATATTGTATGGAATATTGCTGCTTTCAATGAGAATAATGGGCAAGGGTGATTTGGGTCAGCTGCAGCCTTTTGATTTGGTTGTTTCCTTAGTGCTGGCTGAATTGGCTGTTATGCCAATGGAAGATTTGGATGCGCCATTGCTTCACGGTATTATGGCCACTGCGGTAATTATGTTTTTACAATGCTTAATATCCTATATTTCCCTTAAAAACAACACTGCCAGAAAAATTATATGCGGGACTCCTTCAATAATATACGACCATGGAAGGTTTAACGTGAAAGATATGAACAAACTGAGGATTAACATGAATGACATATTAGGTCAAATGCGTCTAAAGGGCTATTATAACTTCGAGGATATAGATTATCTTATTATGGAGACAAATGGGGATGTGAGCATAGTTGCACCGGAAAACAAGACTGCTAAAAGAGTAAAGCGGATTCCTGTAGCCATGATCTTAGACGGCAAGATAATGTATAATAATATGGAAAAATTCAATGTTTCCAAGGAACGGCTCGATAAAGGCCTGGAAAAGGAAAAATTGCATTACAAAGAAGTTCTGTATGCTTTTATTGATGAAAATGACAAATTTGTATTTTATAAGAGGTAGCTATGAGGATGGTTGTTATTTCATTTATAATATTGTGTTTAATGATAGGAATATGGGCGTGGTTTTATTATGGTTCTGTCGGACCTGTTACGAGCTATTATTGGGATAGTTTAACCGAGTTAACCAATATTGTCAGGAATGAAGATTGGGAGACAGTAAAGAAGGATATGGCTCTATATACTGATAAATGGTATGAAGCAAAAAAGATCTGGACATTTTTTGTTAATCAAAGAGATTTGGACAATATTGATTCATCCATAAGACAATTGAATATATATATTGAAAATGAAGAAAAAGTATTGGCTCAAGCAGAGCTTGAGCACTTAATAGTTTTGTTTTATATAATTGATGAAAATGAATGCATAACATTAGAAAATATCTTCTAATGACAAGGGGACGGGGTTGCTGTCATAAGCATATGACAGCAACCCCGTCCCCTCGTCACCCTTATTTTATTGTGTTTGACAATGTTCCTATTCCTTCAATGACGCAGTCTACTTTGTCGCCGGCTTTCAGGTATTTTGGCGGATTAAATCCTGCTCCTACACCTGCCGGGGTTCCTGTCAATATAATATCTCCCGGATATAAGGTTATTCCTGTAGTAAGGTCGCTTATAAGAGCAGGAATATCAAATATCAAATCTTTGGTATTGCCGTTTTGTCTCAGTTCATCGTTTACAAAGCTTTGTATTTTTAATTTTGGCGGGAATGCAAAATTCGATTTGTAAGCTATGTATGGACCAAGGGGGCAAAATGTATCAAAGGATTTGCCCTTGTGCCACTGGATGTGAGATGTTTGAATATCTCTTGCGGATATATCATTGGCAACGGTATATCCGAATATGCAGCCTTCAGCTTCCTCAAGGGTTACATTCTTGCATTTGCTGCCTATTATCACAGCTAATTCTACTTCATAATCCAATTGCTTTACAATATGAGAATGCGAATCTACAAAATCCTCATGACCAATGCAAGGAGTGGCAATTTTGCTGAAATAAATCGGTTTTTGCGGTATGTCAGCATTTACGTTTTTTAAGCTTTTAACCTCATTGATATGGTCTAAATAGTTTTTCCCTAAGCAAATTACATTTCTTTTAGGATAAGGAATGGGGGATAAAATTTTAACTTCGCTAAGTTTTATTTCATCTTTGCATGAGTTAATTGCAGTTTTTAATTTTTCCAAATCGAAATTATCAAACATTTCAATAATTTCAACCATACCAAAAGATTTCGCATCGTCAGGTAAAATCTTTGAAGCAGGAATTATACCGGTTTTATTTTCATTTAAAAATCCTACTGATTCTTTGTTATCGTAAAAATAAGTTAGTAAAAACATAAAAACCTCCTGATTTTGTTATAATAAAACTATAATGCATTTTGAGAATATTTTCAAGAAAAAAACCTAAGATTCTTCACTGCGGAAAAAACGGAGATTCTTTACAGCATTCAGAATGACACTAATGTTTATTCATAGCAATGACAGCAACCCCGTCCCCTTGTCATCCATTCATAGCATGACAGCAACCCCGTCCCCTTGTCATTATGACAGCAACCCCGTCCCCTTGTCATCCCCTTGTCATCAGGTAAATATTGCAGGATATTGGCTCTTATGTTATAATTGCATTAATTGGAATATGCAGGGAGGCATGTATGAACAGGTCTGTATTAAATGAACTTCACAAGGTAATTTTAAACAGTTTAACAGAAAAGGATTTCTTGAAAAGGATAAATATGTCTGAAGAGAGAGTACAATCATTTTTAATTAATACAAAATTTGCAGATAATATCTCATCTTTAATTAATAGTAAACAAGTTACATGCAAGAATGTTCTTGATCTGTCGATTGATATTTTAAACAGTGTCAGCAGTGAACCTGCAGAAGGTTGGCTTTCATATATATTTCAGTTTGTTTTAAACAAATCATTTCCCGAAGCAGTTACAATTAAATTAGATGTAAAATATGAAATATCAGCAATCATATATCTTGAAATGCTCAGAACTGTTATAAAATATGCACAAGATAACAATTTAGCTGAAATTGCATTGTTTGAGTTTCTGACAGAGAAAGAAATCAAAGAACTGAATAATCAGGAAGAATATTTAAACTTTTTGGATATTTTCGATAAAAATTATATATATGAACTGATGATGCTTGATGGAGAGGTTAATGGCTACAATACATTAAATCATGTTTCGGGAGTTCATTTCGTTGCTATGCACCTTGCAAGACAGCTTAAAAAAGCAGGGGTTCAAGTTGACCTTGGACTTGTTTCCGGTTCCTCGGCAGGTCATGATATAGGAAAATATGGCTGCAAAGGATTAGAAAAAAGAAGAGTTGCATACCTTCATTATTATTATACAGACCAATGGTTTATTAAGTACAACATGCCTGGTCTTGCTCTTATTGCAGCAAATCATTCAACCTGGGATTTGGAGCTTGAAAATTTATCACTGGAATCCTTGCTCTTAATTTATGCGGATTTCAGAGTAAAGAATAAAAAGACCAATAGCGGTGAAGAAATGCATATTTTTTCACTGAAGGAATCCTTCAGCATCATTCTTGGCAAGTTGGACAATGTTGATGAGGCCAAGGAAAAAAGATATATAAGAGTTTATTCTAAGCTACTTGATTTTGAGGATTATTTAGTGAACAAGGGTATTGACACCGACCTTGTATCTGAGGAGCCTAATCCTGTCAAATCAGTTGATTTTGCTCTTATTGACGGTTATGAAGTTGTAAGAAATTTTAAACTTATGTCAGTTGAACACAATGTTTCTCTCATGGGAAAGCTTAACAATGAAGTTACATTTACAGGAATGATTGAGGCAGCCAGAAGTGAGCAGGACTGGAAAAATATCAGGGCATATTTAAATATTTTGGAGGAATACTCAACTTATTTGCTGCAAAAGGAAAAACTGTTTTCCCTTAGCTTTTTATATGAGCTTTTAGTTCACAGGGAAGGTGATATCAGGCGCCAGGCAGCAAATTTAATGGGGAAAATAATCGTTCATTATGATATGGAGTACACAAAGGAAATACCAGAAGATGTGAGGGTAAATCACATTGAAGAAAAAGCCGGCATAGCCTTGTGGGATAAATATTTAGGTCTTTTCCTTTCTCCCGGATATAAAGTAACTGATAATCAAAAAGAATGGATAGGATATTCCTTAAGAATATTTGTGGATTCTGTTATTAATTCGACAAGAAATAAAACTAAAGAAGAATACTTAAAAGTATTTTTAAAATATATGCATTATGATATTGCCGATGATGTAGCTAAGCTGAATATTTTAAATTCTCTTCTCAGCATACCCATGGAATTATACCAAGAGGATGAGATTTCCATGGTGCTTTCATTTTCGGCAAAGTATATTAAATCGCCTTCATACAGCATAAGACTTATGGCAGCACGATTTTTATACAATGCTGTTTCTCGGGTTAAAATAACCGGACAATCGCTTATGGATATACTGGATATTGCAGAGGAGTTTTCACCAGATGATGGTTTGTGCATGAATTATTTAAAATATAAGATTGCGCAAAGTTTGCATGCCCCTGAAAGCCTGCTCAAAAAATATTCATTGCTTTTGACCGGCAACTGGTATAAAACATCTGATATATTTTTAAATAATTTAAAGGCAGCAACACCTTGGAATGTTAAAACCATCAGTATTGATTACATAATGGAAAACCTGTCGCAAAGAAATGAAGTTGCACTTCTTCAGACAGCAACACACTTGGCAAATCTTGTGAAGGTTAGTGCCAAGGAATCTGTAAGAAACAAGGCAGGGAATTCTTTGGTTCAATTAGGTCCCATGCTTACCATAGACCAAAGAAATGAAATAGCATTTGAGCTTATTAAAGGGCTTGAAATAGATGAAATGCAATATGCAAAGTATATACCCGAGTATTTGGGACGCTTTGTAATGTTGTTGTCTCCGAAGGAATTAGATGAGTTTATCATTGACCTGAAAAATATTTACAACAACACAAATGAACGCACCAGTGCCTTGGTTATTGATACATTTGGGGTAATGGTTCAGTATTATCCTGAGTATAAGGAAAGATTCGGCGAGGATAACAGCATATTGCAAAAAAGGTTGATTAAAATATTAGGCATTATTTTAGGAGGCTTGGCAAACTTTAATACACAAGTGAAGCAGGAAACATTTTTGGTAATCGGGCAATATATTTTTGGTTCCAAAGTATTATCTTTAAAAGAGAAGCACAAAATATTCACATTAATTTACAAGAAACTTCTGACCTTAATAAATGAAAAAGAATTAAGCGATTTATTCTTTTTTAACAACTCGGCATCATTTAACCACATATACAGGTTTATAAGTGACTATGAGTTTTTTAACGGAAAATTTGATATTAAGGTTAATAAAAATATAGCATTTTTCCCGGGAACCTTTGATCCCTTTTCCATGAGCCACAAGGGCATTGTTACAGAAATAAGAAATTTAGGATATGATGTATACTTGGCAGTGGATGAATTTTCCTGGTCAAAGAAGGTTCAGCCAAGGCTAATCAGAAGGCAAATAATTAACATGTCAATTGCAGATGAATTAGGAATATTTTTGTTCACTGATGACATACCCATAAATTTAACCAACACAGAGGATTTAAGGGCACTGAAGTTTCTGTTTCCGAACAAAGAAGTTCATATGGTTGTGGGAAGCGATGTAATTATTAATGCTACCGCATATAAGTGCGGATCTTCAAAGGATTCTATACACAGCTTCAATCATATTGTCTTTAAAAGAGCAAAGGATGATATGTCCGAAGCAGCAATCAAAGAAGCGGAGGAGGCCAAAAAAAGAATTAAGGGCACCTTGATTGAGCTCCAGCTTCCTGTTTATTTAGAGGATATAAGCTCAACTCAAATAAGGGAGAATATAGACAATAACAGAGATATATCAAATTTAATCGACCCCATGGCACAAAACTTTATATATGACAGAAATTTGTATATAAGGGAGCCCATGAACAAGGCAATCCTTAAAACAAAGCCTTTTGTTATTGAAATTGTGGAAGATTTAAGTAAAAGAATCGTTGATGAAATAGGTCATTATATTTTTATGCACACAAATTTATATGAAAATATAGGGGAAGAGCTGATTTCAAAAAATATTAAGCTTTTGGCAATAAGAGATGCCAAGAATTTTAATAAAATATTAGGATTTTCAGCCTTTCATAAAATAAGTTCTTCGGATGTTTATTCGGAATTTCACAGCCAGTATATTGCCAACTATGTAAGAGAAAAAACAGCAGGGAGAATTATTGTAATAGATGGAATATTCATAAACCCAAGCAGCTTATACGACAGTATGGAGCAGATTCTTATTACGGAAACCTTGTCTCACTGTTTAAGGAATGATTTCACATATGTGCTATACAAGAATATTTTGTCCGACAGGGACAGTGATGAACTGATTGAAACATTAAAGCTGCAGGGTTTTATGAATGTTTATGACGAAAGTACAAAAAAGACCGTATATGCAGTGGATATGAAATTTCCGATTTGCCTGACCCTCAATTTGGAAAGCTTCATTAAGGAACCTTTAAATGATAATAAAAGGGTTCACGAGGCAATTTTATCTGCACGAAAAAGACTGCAAAGGGCAATGACAGAGCTGTATCCGGGAAGTCTTGTGCTGTCAATAGACAATGATATGATAAATCAAGTTCTTATCAATAAAATATGCAGCATAAACGGGGTCCCGAATGAATTGCAAAGTCCTAGGGTCTTAGGGCAGAATATGGTTGTGCCCTTTGGAAATGTTTTAAAGGGTATGGTTGTTCCAAATACTGTAACTAAATCCCTGCATACAGAAAAAGTTTATTCTT
>CAZTXR010000016.1:0-16325 GCA_964617605.1 uncultured Clostridia bacterium
TATATGTGCCGGATGAAGATGAGCTTGAAGAAATTAAAAGGCACCCCAATGAGGTCTTTTTAAACGGATTTTTATGTAAAGAAACGAAATTTCGCACAACTCCATTCGGCAGAGAAATAACTGATATGCTGATTGCAGTCAACCGTTCCTACAACAAGTCGGATTACATCCCCTGTATTGCATGGGGGAGAAATGCAAGGTACTGTGAAAAATTGGAGGTCGGTGATCATGTAAAGCTGTGGGGCAGAATTCAAAGCAGAAGATATCAAAAGAAAAATGAGCATGAATCCTATGAAACAAAGACAGCTTATGAAGTGTCGGTTACAAAGTTGGAACATATTAAAACCGAAAATAACAGAAAAAAAGATGAAGAGGAAAATCTGGAATTATAATATATAAGCTTTAAGAAGAAACCTTTAAGGTTTCTTTTTTGATAAATATATGAAATCCTGATAACATTATAATTTTTTATTTCTAATTTCTATTTTATAAACTTGACTTATTATGATACAATATAGAAAAAATTAAAGGATAGAAATATGATATTAGTGTTGGCGGAAAAACCTTCTGTAGGTAAGGATATAGGAAGGGTATTAAATTGCAATAAATCAGGCAACGGTTTTGTTGAAGGGAATAAATATATAGTTACCTGGGCCTTGGGGCACTTGGTAACATTGGCTGACCCGGAAAGCTACGATTCAAAATATGCGCGCTGGGAATTGGAACATCTGCCCATAATCCCGAAGATTATGAAAACAGATGTAATTAAACAGACAAGGAAACAGTTTAACACCGTTAAAAGTTTGATGCTTCGAAATGATGTAACAGAAATTGTAATTGCAACCGATGCAGGAAGAGAAGGCGAATTGGTTGCAAGATGGATTATAGAAAAAGCAGATCTTAAAAAACCCTTAAAAAGACTTTGGATTTCATCTGTAACGGATAAGGCAATTAAAGAAGGATTTAATAATTTAAAAGAGGGTAAATTGTATGAAAATCTTTACGCTTCGGCTTTAGCCCGCTCTGAGGCAGACTGGATTGTCGGCATTAATGCTACAAGGGCCTTAACATCCAAATATAAGGCTCAACTTTCCTGCGGCAGAGTTCAGACACCTACCATTGCCATGATTGCAGCATTGGAAGAGGAAATAAGAACATTTAAAGCCCTTATATATTATGGTATTGATGCAGCGGCAGGGGGCTTTAAATTTACATGGCATGATAAAAACAATGATACAAGAACCTTTGACAATGAAAAATGTGAAAATACCATAAAGAGCATTAAAAACAAAAAACTGAAAATTACTGATATCAACAGGAGCAAGGCAATAACTTATGCCCCTCTCTTATATGACCTAACCGAGCTGCAAAGAGATGCAAACAATATTTATAATTTTTCCGCAAAGGAAACATTGTCAATTATGCAAACCCTTTATGAAAGCCACAAGGTATTGACATATCCAAGAACGGATTCAAGGTATTTGACCGATGACATTGTTGAAACATTAAGGGATAGGGTAAAGGCTGTCAGTGTGGGCCCCTATTCTAAAACAGGATTTATTATCAGCTCAAATCCTATAAGGGCAAGCAAGAACTTTGTTAATAATTCAAAGGTTTCAGACCACCATGCTATTATACCTACCGAACAGACCGTATTTTTAGGAAACTTATCTGACAGGGAAAGAAAAATATACGATTTAGTGGTAAAAAGGTTTTTAGCTGTTTTATCAAAACCTTTTGAATATGAAAAAATAACAATTCAAGGTAAAATCGGGGATGAAGAGTTTATTTCAAAGGGAAGAATTACACTGTCAATGGGGTGGAAGGAAGTGTACGGAAACTATGAGGACGAAGAAATACTTGACGATTATCCCTTTGATGAATTACAGAAGCTTAAGCCCGGCAGTGAATTATTTGTATCTTCATTAAAAAAATCAATGGGGGAAACAAAAGCACCAAACAGATTTACAGAGGCAACACTTTTGTCAGCAATGGAAAACCCTGTAAGATTCATGAAAAGTGCCGACAAGCAATTAAAAAAGACAATCGGTGAAACAGGAGGTCTTGGTACAGTAGCAACAAGGGCAGATATAATTGACAAATTATTTAACAGCTTTGTCATTGAAAAGAAGGATAAATATATTTATACCACATCCAAGGGGAGACAGCTTTTGGATTTATCCCCCCGGGATTTGAAATCACCTGTATTGACTGCAGAGTGGGAACAAAAATTAAATGAAATATCAAAGGGCAAATTAAATAAAAATCATTTTATAAATGAAATGATTAATTACACACAATTAATAATCAAAGAAATAAAAAACAGCGACAAAAAATATACCCATGACAATGAGACAAGAGAAAAATGTCCGGATTGCGGAAATTACCTCTTAGAAGTCAGCGGTAAAAAAGGGAAAATGCTTGTGTGTCAAAACAGAGAATGCGGATTTAGAAAAGGAATCTCTCAAATTACTAATGCAAGATGCCCTAACTGCCACAAAAGATTGGAGCTAAAGGGTGAAGGAGAAGGGAGATTATTTGTATGCAATTGCGGTTTCAGAGAAAAGCTATCTGCATTCAATAAAAGAAAGCAAAATGAAAATTCTTCGATTTCTGCAAAAGAGGCATCCAAATATTTAACAAAACAAAATAAAAAAGAAGATGAAAATATTAATACTGCATTGGCAGATGCTTTAAAAAAATTAAAACTATAGGTTTTCACAAAGGAGAAAAATATGTATCTTGTACTTGCTCTGCTTGCACTTTATTTTATTTACTCGATGGGCAGAAGAAAAAAGTTGGAAAAACAGGTTAAATTGTTTGACAAATTGCTGTATGAGCAAAAAAACCCCCAAAAATATATTGATGTAATTGATGAGCTTTTGTTAAAATTTCAATCTGATAATGAAAAGAATATAAATTATATCCAAAAAACTACGGGTCTCTTGTATGCGGGACGATTTGAAGAAGCTGTAAGCATATTGAATGACAGCGTAAAAAAGATTCCCCCCAATTGGCAGGTTGTATATTATCACAATATGCTCTTAAGCTTATATTTCAATGGTGATACTGAAAAAGCAAACGAAATATTAACAGAAAATAAAAGCACCTTAGATCATTTTTATAAAAAAGATTACAATAAGATTACCATTGAATTGATATATGCTGTTTCTGATTACTACAACAACAAGATATCAGAATGCAAGGAATTCTTTAATTTATTGTCCGAAATTTCAAAAAATAATTACAGAATAGCCCTGGCTTATTATTTTTCGGGTAAGATTATGGAGCTTGAAGGCGTGGAGGGCAGCAAGGAATATTTTGAAAAAGCAAGAGATATGAGCAAGGGAAACTTTATAGATTATTTATAATAAATGGTAGGGTGAGATAATGAATATTATACAAAAAGAAAACACCATAGAAGTCAGTCATGTGAAGGATTTTAACACAAGCCATATTTTTGACTGCGGGCAATGCTTCAGATGGAAGAGGGAAGAAGACGGCTCCTATACGGGAGTCGTAAAAAATAAGCTAATAAATGTTTTGCAAGAAGGAAACACTGTATATTTTAATAATGTAAACAGCGATGATTATGAAAATATTATAAAAAATTACTTTGACTTTGACACTGATTATGAAGCAATCAAAAAAACAATTAATAGTGATGAAATAATGGATAAAGCCATAAAATTCGGAGAAGGTATAAGGATTTTAAATCAGGATGAATGGGAAATAATGATTTCATTTATGATTTCAGCTAACAACAGAATTCCCATGATTAAAAAGGTTATTGAAAATTTAAGTCTCAGCTTTGGAGACTATATAGGTAATTATAGAGGGAAGGATTATTTCTCTTTCCCTAGTGCGGAAAAATTATCATCAGCTCCGCTTGAAAAAATTCTTGAGTGCAAGGCAGGATTCAGGGCTCCAAGAATTAAAGAAGCTGCAAGAAGATTTTTAACTGAAAGGGATGAAGTTTACAATATAAAAAACTTGAGCTACGATGAAGGATTAGCTTATCTAAAAACTTATACAGGAATTGGGGACAAGGTTGCTAACTGCATATTGTTATTTTCCATGAGACATTTTGATACCTTTCCTGTAGATGTATGGATAAGGAGGGTAATGCAGGAATTATATGTGGATAAAAACACTAAAGATGCAGACATTAGAAAATTTGCAGAAAATAAATTCGGAAAGTACTCGGGATTTGCGCAGCAGTATTTATTTTTCTACGCCCGCGAAAATGGGATAGGGAAGTGATAAAAATATTTGCATAGTATTTTTTTCTCTACAGAAAATATAAATGTAAAATATTAAATAGGAGACACAAGATATGATAGATGGATGGAATTTAGAAAACACCTATGCAAATTTACCTGAATTCTTTTATTCCAAAATGGAATTAAACAAGGTTCGTGCCCCAAAATTGATTGTTTTGAACAATAATTTAGCAAAGTATTTAGGTTTAAATACTGATGAACTTAAAAGCCATGAGGGAATATCTTTTCTTTCAGGAAACTCTGTGCCAAAAGGGTCTTTGCCCATTGCCCAGGCTTACGCCGGTCATCAATTCGGTTATTTTACCATGCTAGGTGACGGAAGGGCCTTGCTTATTGGAGAACAAATTACAGGAAAGGGTGAAAGGTATGATATTCAGTTAAAAGGCTCGGGAAGAACGCCCTATTCACGGGGAGGAGACGGCAGAGCGGCACTTAAGCCTATGCTTCGTGAATACATTATAAGCGAGGCCATGTATAACTTGGGTATTCCCAGCAGCAGAAGTTTAGCCCTTGTAAGCACCGGTGAAAAAGTATTAAGAGAAGATATACTGAAAGGCTCTATTTTAACTCGTGTTGCAAGCAGCCACATTCGTGTGGGAACATTTGAATACGCCTCTAATTTCGGAAGTGAAGAGAATGTTAAGCAATTGGCAGACTACACTATTAAGAGGCATTTCAAGGAAATAGACGAGGATGAAAATAAATACCTCAGTTTTTTAAAGGAAGTTGTTAAGAGGCAAGCTTCGTTAATTTCGAAATGGCAGTTGGTTGGATTCATACATGGAGTTATGAATACTGACAATATGGCAATAAGCGGTGAAACAATTGATTATGGTCCCTGTGCTTTCATGGATGCCTATAATCCGGATACGGTTTTCAGCTCAATTGACACATATGGCCGCTATGCCTATAAAAATCAGCCTGATATTGCAGTTTGGAACTTGTCAAGGTTTGCGGAAACACTTTTACCCCTTATTCATGAAAACCAGAAGCAGGCAGTAGAATTAGCTCAAGATGCAGTCAAAGAATTTTATGATTTGTATAATGAGCATTGGCTTTTTGGTATGCGCTCTAAATTAGGAATATTTAATGAAGAATCAGGGGATGAATATTTAACAGAAGAACTTTTAAATATAATGCATAAGAATCATGAAGATTATACTAATGCATTTGTCGGATTAACCTTTGGCAAAGAGGATGGGGCTATGTATGAGACTGTTGAATTTAAGGAATGGCATAATAAGTGGCAGGCGCGTCTTCAAAGACAAGATCAATCCGAAGAAGAAATTTTCGAATTAATGAAGAATTCAAATCCTGCTCTTATACCCCGCAACCACAGGGTAGAAGAGGCCTTATCCGCAGCCGATGAAAATGATGATTACAGCGTAATGGACAGTTTGTTGAAAGCTTTATCCAAGCCATTTGCACATTGGGATTCTCAAGCTGTTTATGCACAATTGCCACCGGCATCAGCATGTAAATACAAAACATTTTGCGGGACATAAAAGGACTTTGGAAGCAAAAATTCAGAATGGACTTTGGATACAAAAATTTGAATTGACAAAATTATTCATAAAGTTTATAATATTAATGTTGTCGGGGTGTAGCGAAGCTTGGTATCGCGCATGGTTCGGGACCATGAGGCCGAAGGTTCAAATCCTTTCACTCCGATTTCATTGACAAGAGCAGCCGGCAAAAATTTGCCGGTTTTATTGTATAACCGCATATAAACCGCATATAATTCCCTGCCTGGGGCTAAGAGACCCATCAGCAAAGCACTGCGAATATATTAGCTATTTAAGGAGGACAGTATGACTTCAGAAGACAGAAGACTAGAGATTGAAGAAATTTTAAACAATTTTACAGAACCCATAACTGCATCTGCCCTTGCTAAAAGATTTTCTGTAAGTCGACAGGTTATTGTGGGAGATATTGCTCTTATGCGTGCCGGGGGTTTTAAAATATCCGCAACACCAAGGGGATATGTTTTAGATAAAGAGGATGATGATGACGAATTCGTGTTTACTGTTGCATGCTGCCACGATGATGAAAAAATGAAAACAGAGCTATATGCTGTCGTTGATAATGGAGGCACAGTTCAAGATGTTACTGTTGAGCATCCCATATACGGAGAAATTATAGGAGAGTTACACTTGAAATCAAGATATGACGTTGACTTATTTTTGGAAAAGGTGGCACATAATAAGGTCCAGCCATTGATGAGACTTACAGGGGGCATACATCTTCATACAATTAAGTGCAAGGATGAAGAAGCCAAAAGAAGAATAATTGAGATGCTCAATAAAGAACAAATAATTTTATTATAAAAAAATCTAAAAAATATACGGCAACAATCAGCAACAAATAACAAATAACAAATAACAAATAATCAGCAACAAATAACAAATATACTTGACAAATAAAAATTCATGTTCTATAATTTTATTCGGTGGTGTCAAGACACATGACAAGACAAAACGTAAATGAAAGGATAAAATTATGAATAAGAATAATAATCACTCAATGGTAATATCTGCGCTCTTATGTGCAATCGGGATAGTAATACCTATAATATCACCACTTAAAATAACATTGGAGCCTGCATCCTTTACCTTAGCCAGTCATGTTGCTGTATTTATAGCAATGTTTATTTCTCCGACAACTGCAGCCTTTGTTGCCGCAGGTACCGCAGCAGGTTTTTTATTGGCGGGATTCCCCATAGTAATAGTTGTCCGCGCTGCATCCCATCTTGTATTTGCCGCAACAGGTGCTTTATACCTGAAAAAACATCCTGATACATTGAAATCTTTTAAATCCTCACAAGTTTTCTCATTTGCTATAGGATTGCTGCATGGAATATGTGAAGTAATTGTTGTAATTCCTTTTTATTTCGGAAATAACATGGGCACCGCTTATTATGCGAAAGGTTTTGCAGTTTCTGTTGTTTTGCTGGTAGGTGTGGGAACCCTTGTGCACAGCATGATAGATTTTTATTTGGCACAGGCAATCTGGAAGCCTGTTTCCAAGGCTGTCAAGCTTCCGGAAGAAGCAAGTGTATATAACATACAATAAAAACCGTTGCCGAAAGTTAAAATTGCTTAATAGGTTCAGTATTTGTTACTGAACTTTTTTTTGTAATATTTATTGGCTTATGCTATAATGATTTATAAAATTTACCGGAGCAATTATGGAATTAATAAGTGTTAATAAGAACAATATTGAAGCTTTCTTGAATTTCTACAAAAATCAATATTTATATGATGATTTAAAAAGAGATACCTTGTCCGGTATGCTTAAAAGCTTGTTGTATGGCAGCTCAGAGTTATGTAAATCCGTAGACATAAGACCTGTAATGGTGGTCCATAAGAAGGAAATTACCATGATATGTGTGCTTGCACATGCCGTGAGGATGCCTGAATATGTGCAAATATGTTTTTTTGAATCGGACAAATTTAACATGGATGCATTTAAGCTTATTTTGGATAGGGCAACTAAAATGGCTGAAGAAAAAAGGGCAAGTAAATTAACAGGCTCATTAAACATACATGTAAACTATGGCCTTGGATTTTTATCAAGTGATTTTGATAAAAAGCAAAGCTTTGGCTCGGCACATAATCCTGAGTTTTATAATGATTACTTTGAGAAAAGTGCTTTTGAAACAATTGAAATGGTAAGCTTCAAGAAAGATATGACCAATCCGCCGGACCTAATTAACAACAATGTAAGAGAAAAATTAAGTGAAATATACAGTGTCAGGGAAGCAAATTTTAAAAATTTCAAAAAAGAAATTGAATTATACACGAAAATAAACAACGAAGCATTTTTGGACCACTTATTTTATTATCCCCGTAAATGGGAAGAAGATTATGAGCTCTTTAAGGATTTGAAATATTTAATGAAGGAAGAAAATTTATTGTTTGTGGAAAAAGCAGGACTTCCTGTAGGCTTTATGCTGTGGTATCCGGATTTTAACGAAATTATTAAAAAGGGTGAAAGTGCAGGCATTAAAACCGTAATAAAAAATATATTATTTCACAAGAAAATTAAAACCTTTAAAATAGTCGAAATGGGCGTTATTCCTTCTGAGCGCAACAGAGGTGCCATACTTGCGCTGTTTGATTATTGCTTCAAACACACGAAGGGCAGATTTTCCGCCATGGAATCCAGCTGGATCCTTTCTGAAAATATTAAATCCAAAAGCTTTGGTATCAAATGGGCTGATGAGGAATCAAAACACTATAAGGCATATGTTAAGGAACTTATATGATAATATATAAAGCAGAAGAACTAAAAGGAAATAAGGCATATGATTTAGGCCATGACAATATAAAGTTGCTTTCATTGCTGGAAAGAATAAACCCCTGCAATCAATCTTATGAATTAAGAGGAGACTGCCTGATAGTTTCATACGATTTAAAGCTGAATTTATTTAATTTCAAAAACCTTATGCCTTTAAATGCAAGGGTACAAATAATAGGTCTTCCCATATCCATATCACAAAAGGGATACTATGGAAATTTAAATGAAGCAATTGAAGCAATAAAGAAAAGAAAAGGATTAAAGGTTCTTTTAAATGCTGACCAAGAGCTAATTGAAGGAGCTAAAACCTTATCAACCTTTGTATTCGAAAACCGTTATAAAAACTTTGACGATTATTTAAATAAATTAAGGAGTCCCTATAGGAGGAGAATTAATAAAGCTCTGAGCAAGAGAAATAATTTGATAATAAGAAAAACAGCTAGACATAATTTTTGTGCAGAACATTACAATTTGTATTTAAGCATTATGAAGAGAACAAAAAATCCTTTGGAAACCCTTCCTATTGAATTTTTCAGGGACTATGAAGCTGAAATTTATGAATTTATGGATAAAAATGATGAGCATATTGTCGGCTTTATTCAGATAAAGGAATTTGAAGATAAAATGTGTTTTTTATTTGGGGGATTTAAGAAGGAGGATGTGGAAACATATGATATTTACTATAATATGTTATTGAAAATTATAGAAGTTGGAATTGAAAAGAAGGTAAAATCCATAGAATTCGGGCAAACAGCCGAGGAAAGCAAATTAAAAATAGGCTGCAGGGAAGTTTACAAATATCTTTATGTGCATCACAGCAACTCCATCTTAAATTTTGCAATTCAAGGGCTGCTTCCAATAATGTCATACAGGCCCTACAAAATAAAGCATCATGTATTTAAGGAATGAAATAAGATGATAGTATTTTTAGAAAAAGTAAGAGTCAAAACCATATTTTCAATTGCGGACCCGGTAAAGACAGAGCCTTTGGAATTATGTTATTTGAAAAAAGTTTTAAATAATATGAATATAGAAAGCTATATTATAGATGATTTGTTTGGATTTAAAAAACCAAATAATATTACACCGGACATAATTGTGTTGACCGGTTACAATACGGCAGAAAATAAAATTATAAATAAGTCAATAATATATAAGAATAAATACCCGGATGCAAAAGTAATTGTGGGCGGAGTCCATATTCAGGAAAATGCAGAGTCATTCAGGGTAAATACAATAGATTATGCAGTTCATTCGGGCAGCTTAAATACCTTTAAACAACTGATTGAAAATATAATAAATAAGGTCTGTCTTCCTCTTGAAAGCGGAGTTGATACATTTCGTGATGGTGAATGGCATAAGGGCAAAAAAGACAGTATTGATGAAAATGAGAACCTTGAGCCCGACAGGGATTTTTTTTATAAGGCTAAATCGAACTTTAAATATTTGGATAAAAGAAGTGTAGCTCTCATAAAAGGCAGCACAGGATGTCCTTACAAGTGTTCTTATTGCTACTGCAAGCTTCTCAATAACAAGCAGTTTATCAAACCGAATTATGAGGCAATGATTGAAGAAATTGGAAAAATTCATGCGGATTACTTTTGGATTGTTGATGATGTACTGTTCTCTTCCAGGGAGGATGCTTTAAAATTTATAGAAATTATTGAAAAGAAGAATATAAGCATAAATATTATAGGATATTTAAGAGCTGATTTTATTTTTAAGGAGCAGGATTTGCTGGGAAGATTAAGAAAGGCAGGTATCAGGGAGCTTATTGTTGGATTTGAAGCAACAGACAACAAGGAGCTTGAAGGTTACAAAAAAACAACCGATGCTACAGATTATCCTCTGGTAATATCTTTGCTGAAAGAAAACAATATTGACTTAACCGCTCTTTTTATGGTTAAGCCTGACTACGGCTTTAAGGACTTTAAGAAACTAGACGATTTCATAAAGGAAAACAAGATAGATGTTTATACCATTTCAATTATGACTCCCATAAAGGGTACCACCTTATATAAAGAAATGGAAAATCAACTAATTGAAAAAAGACCGGAAAAATTTGATTTCTTGCATTTGGTATTAAGGCCCAAATTGCCGAAGTTTATATTTTATATTTTATTTTACAAGCTGCATATAAGCTTGTTAAAATCAAAAAGAATAAGGAAATTTCTAAGACAGGAGATTTAAATGCACAATATATGGAATTTTTGGGCTGATAAGTATGATAAGCTGTGGGTGCAAAAATATTCTTTAAAACCTACCAGAGCTTATATAAGCGAAGCCCTTGACGACATAAATTATAAGAATATAAAAATATTGGATTTGGGATGCGGAACCGGCGAATTAATCAGTGAGTTAATGCAAAAGTTTAGCAATGCTGAAGTTACAGGAATTGACTTTTCGGAGAAAATGCTTGAAATTTCAAATAAAAGAAATCCGTCTGCCAAGCATATAAAAATGGATACAGCAGAGCTAAGCAAATTGGAGGGTAAATATGACCTTGTTGTTTGCACTCATTCGCTGCCTTACTACAAGGAGCCGAAAAATGTTTTTAAAGAACTGCACAGGGTCTTAAAGAGGGATGGAAGAATTTTAGTGGGCTTTGCCAGCGGTGACAGTTTTTATGACAAGTTTATATTAAGCTTTGTAAAGCTTACCACGGGTAAGGCAAATTATCCTTCGGACAAGAATTTCAGACTTTTAATCCATCCCTATTATGAGATTGAAAATTTTAAAATTATAAAAGAAAAATCTTTTATGCCCCGAATAGCTGTTTATACACTTAAAAAGGTGGAATTATGAAAATACTTTTAGTAAGACCAAAGCCTCACAAGGAAACAATAGGACTTCAGCATGTCATGATCTGCGAACCCTTGGAATTGGAATACTTAGCATCCAATATTCCTCAAGATATAAAAAAAGAAACGGATTTAGAAATCATAGACATGATACTTGAAAATATAAGCTTTGAAAGTATAGTATCAAGGAAAAAGCCTGATTTTGTATTGTTTACAGGCTATATTACCCATGTGGGAATCATAAAGCAAATGGCAAGGGCAGCAAAAGAAATTAATCCTTTAATTTTAACCGGGGTTGGCGGTGTTCATGCAGAGGTTGTGGCTGAAGATTTTAAATCTGAATATATAGATTTTATATATAATAAGAACGGAATACAAAATTTTAATTTAACATTACAAGGACTGATTAATAATAAAAGCGTGCAGCTGATAAATGAAGAAATAAACAAGGGGGCTAAGGCAGAGACCTTTGATTATAAATATCCTGACAGAAATGCAGTGAATAAGTACAGAAAAAAGTATTATTATATGTTTCATAACCCCTGTGCTTTAATAAAAACATCATTTGGCTGCCCTTATAATTGCTCCTTTTGCTTTTGCAAGGAAATTACCGACGGCAAATACTACAGCCGCCATATGGATGATATAATCAAGGAATTATCTTTAATTGAAGAAGAAGAAATATATATTGTAGATGATGATTTTTTATATGATGTAAATAAGCTTAAGACTTTTATAAAGGGTATTAAAGAAAATAATATTAAAAAGAAATTTTTGGTTTACGGCAGGGCTGATTTTATAGCGGAAAATGAAGATCTTGTAAAAGAGCTAAAGGCTATAGGCCTGCAGGCTGTAATAGTTGGGATTGAATCAGTCAGGTCAGGAGACTTAAAGGATTACAAGAAGGGAACAACAGTAGAGATAAACGAAAAATGCATCGAAATATTGCAGAAATTACAAATTGAATTATATGCAACCTTAATTATACCGCTGGATTTTAATAAAGAAGATTTCCGGCAATTAGTAAGCTGGCTTAGAAAATTAAATGTTAGGTTTGTTAACCTGCAGCCTCTTACACCATTGCCGGGAACTGAAATATTTGATTCTTACGAAAAATCTCTTTTGGTAAAAAGACAGCAATATGAGGTGTGGGATATGGCACATGTTGTTTTAAAGCCTGAATTTATGACCATAAGAGCATTTTATGCCGAGATTTTAAAAGCATATTACAGGGTGGTCATGAGACCGGAGCATTTAATATATTTAATCAGGAAATACGGCTTAAAAGCAAATATAAAAATGCTTGCGGGTTCAAGCTTAGTCAGCTTTCAGTATTTGCAGAAGATTGTAAGGAGTAATTGATGAAAGATGAAAAAAATATTATTGATACAGCCAAGCCCCTATGACCAAAATCACCTGCCCATAAAGAAAAAGAAACTTTACTTTGTAGGCCTTGCCATGCCCCTGTTAGCGGCAATGATGCCCGAAGACTGGGAAGCAGAAATAGTGCTTGAAATAATAGAGGATATACCCTTTGATACTGATGCTGAATTAATAGGAATAAGCACCATGGGTCACGGGGTTATTCGCTCCATAGATATTGCGAGGAAATTCAGGGAAATGGGCAAGACTGTAATTTTGGGCGGCTACATGGCAAGTATCATGAAAGAAGAAGCATTGAAGCACTGCGACACTCTTGTGGCGGGAGATGCAGAATTAGTGTGGCAGGAGCTGCTCAAAGACTATGAAAGCGGGAAACTTAAAAAAATATATGAAAAAAATTTGGAAAAAGGATTTTTTTCAACTCCCTTGCCCCGATTTGATCTGATTACAAATAAAAATATCGGAGATTTTCTGCCTGTGCAGGCGGGGAGGGGCTGCCCCAACACCTGCAGTTTTTGCTCCGTGGCTTGTTTGTATAAGGGTCATTATATTAAAAAACCTCTGGATGAAGTTGTAAGAGATATTAAGCAGGTAAAAGACTTAGGCTATAAAAAATTTCTTTTGCTGGATGACAATATATTTTCAGACAGAGATTATTTGGACAAACTCTTGATTGAAATAAAAAAGTTAAATATGCAGTGGATGAGCCAGTGTGAAATACGAATAGGCAAAGACAAGGAACTTTTAAGAAGGCTTGCAGACAGCGGTTGCACGGCCTTGAGTTTCGGCCTTGAAAGCATATCAAAGGAAAGTTTAAAAGGGATGAATAAGTCCTGGGCAAATCCTTTGGAATACAGTGAGCTTATTCAGAATATCCATTCTTGCGGCATAGATGTATCAACAGAAATGGTGGTTGGCGGTGAAGGAGATACAATAGAAACAATCAAGGATACAAAGAAATTTATTGAGCAAAATAAAATAACCGTGCCCCGTTTTTATATATTGACACCCATACCCGGCACTAAATTCTTCAAGGATATGACAGAAGCAGGAAGGATTATAAAGGATAATATTTATTCCTTTGATGGGACAGAAGCGGTGCACGAGCCTAAAAATATGACCCCTGATGAACTGACAAATGCTTATTGGGAATTGTATGAATCCTTGTTTACCTTGACTTCTATTTTAAAAAGAAATGTATTGAGGAAAGAATTTTTGCAAAAACCGGGCAAATATTTGTTTTATTCTCTTGTTAATCTATATTACCGGCATCAAATAAAACAAAGAATTACACCCAACATTTTTTAAATCTTGTAGATTCAGGGACGGTTCTTTTAAAAAAGAACCGTCCCCAAAACTCCAAAACTGCTAAAACAGGAGAATGTAATGAAAGTATTATTGGTAAGGCCCCCGAGGATTAAACAAGCAATTACATTAAGCGACTTTATGTTTTCAGAGCCATTAGGTTTGGAAATGATTTATGGTGTCTTAAAACATGAACATGAGCTTGAAATTTTCGATATGATGATTGAAACTTTAAGTCTTTCTTCAAAGATAAATGAATATAAGCCTCAAATTGTCGGTATTACATCCCTTTGCATTGATGTTAAAATGGTTTTGGAGCTGTGCAAAGAATCAAAAACAGTTGATTTAAATATTATAACATTTGTGGGTGGAACTCAGGCTTATTTAAATCCGGAAGGTTTTTATAATGAATATGTAGATAATATTTTTGAATATACAACAAAGGATAATATAAATAAATTGTTCAACTCTTTTAATAATGGTGAAATATTATTGATTGATGGCATAAGGTCAAAAGCTCTGTCATACAAATCTACAGGTCAAAAGGGAAGAAATGAATATATGTTGCCGGACAGAAGCTCAACGGATAAGTATAGGCATGAATATTCATATTTCGGTTACAGACCGGCTGCAATTATGGAATTCGGCACAGGATGTGAAAAAGTTTGTGATTTTTGCCTTAGATGGAGAATTGAAGGAGTAAAAGAAAAATTAATTGATATTGAGCTGACAAAAAACGATTTAGCAAACATTCAAGAACCCACAATAATGTTTATTGACAATGATTTTTTCGGAAGCGAAGAAAAAATAACTTCTTTTATTAATATTGTAAAAGGGCTTAATTTGAAAAAAAATTACATTATGTATGGCTCTGTAAAAGGAGTTATTCTATATGAAAAATACTTGGTGGAATTATCCGATATTGGACTTAAAGCACTTCTTGTAGGATATGAAACATTCAGCGATGATGAATTATCTCTTTACCACAAGAAATCTTCAACAGATGACAATTTAAAGGCAGCAGAAATATTAAGAAAATACAAAATAGATGTGTGGGCTTCCTTTATGGCTCATCCTGATTGGGATAAAAATAATTTTAAGTCACTTAGAAAATATATTAAGAAGCTTAAGCCGCAAATTACATCTATAAGTCCGTTAACTCCTTTTCCAAATTTACCTTTGTACAAAGAATTTGAACAAAGACTTCTTTATAAAAGGGAAGACTTTGAAAAGTGGAGCTTTGGGCAGGTTATGATAAAACCGTCAAAAATTTCTTTAAAAGTATATTATTATGAGCTGTTAAAAACAAATTTATATGTTAATATTTTTACTAATAACAATACCGAAATGATTAAAAAATTTGGCATAATAAATATTATAAGAATTCTGAAAGGTTCATTAAAAGCAGTGAAAAAGTATATAAATTTAATGATTAACCAAAATTAAAAAGAACCGTCCCCAAAATTACTTTTATTTTATTAAAACGAAAAAATGTTGGAGCTATTAAAAACTCCAACATTTCACATACATTCTACCGGCATGCGTTATTGCCATATTCAGATTATGTTTGAATTATGCGAAGCGCTCCACGTAGTGGTTCGTGCTTCTTTTTATTGATAACAAAAAGAACCGTCCCCAAAAATTGATCGATAAGAACCGTCCCTAAAATTGGGTTATCTTTTGTTTTTCTCTTTTGCAAATTTTCTGGCATTTTTTATGCCGCCAACATCTTTAAACATTCTGCTTAATTTTTCTGTTTCAATTTGCTTAGAATTTAAACCGTCATAATTTGCTTCTTTTTTAAGCTTAAAATAACTATCAAGTCTTTCTTTAGACAAACTGCCGTCTTCTATAGCTCTTTTAACGGCACATCCGGGTTCCTTGGTGTGAGTACAGTCATTGAACTTGCAGATTTGTGACAATTCATCAATATCCGCAAATGCTTTTGAAAAGTCAGCACTTTCAATTCCAAGCTCTCTCATGCCAGGAGTATCAATTACAATACCTCCATCAGGCAGAAGAATCAGTTCTCTTTTGGTTGTTGTGTGTCTGCCTTTATCATCGTTTCTTAATTCTTTTGTTTCATAAATTTCTTCACCCAACAATTTATTGATTAGAGTGGTTTTTCCAACTCCCGATGAACCGATGAAAGCAACTGTATGACCGTATTTGATATATTTTTTTATATTTTCGTAATCGTTGGCTAAACTTGATGTAATCATTATATCAAGCCCTAATGCAACATCATTCAGGT
>CAZTXR010000017.1:0-16115 GCA_964617605.1 uncultured Clostridia bacterium
TTTTTACTTCGGTAACAGTATAGACAGATCGCTTAAAAAAATCCCTGAAAGTGCTATTTTATTATAATATCAATTAGTTAAAAAACACCGGAGGAAATATGAAATATAACAAAGACAACTATAAAAAGATGGTTGAAGAGTTAACTCCCAAAAATAAAATGCTTAAAAATTGTATAATGGCATTTATTTTTGGGGGTGGAATTTGCCTAGTGGGAGAATTGATAAATGATTCATTTGCAGCTTGGCTGGGCATATCTGATAATGAGGCATCGCCCATGACATCAGTAGTTTTGATTGGATTAAGTGCAGTGTTAACAGGATTAGGCTGGTATGATAAGCTTGGAAAAATTGGAGGTGCCGGAACTGTAGTACCGATAACAGGATTTGCAAATTCAGTTGTTTCCCCTGCTATGGAGTATAAAAAAGAGGGATTTATATTAGGAACAGCTGCCAATATTTTTAAATTAGCAGGACCTGTATTGGTGTTTGGATATTTTGCTTCATTTATAGCAGGTCTTTTAAGTATGGTTTTTAAATAGGGAGGAAGCATGAAAAAAACAGGAAGAACATTCGTAATCAAAGACGATGTTGTAATAAGAGACACATATACAATAGCAGGACATAAGGAAGGCCAAGGACCTCTAAAGGATAAATTTGACATGGTAATAGACGATGATTTGTGGGGAGAAGACAGTTGGGAAAAATGTGAATTAAAATTACAAAAAACAGCAGTAGAAAATTTGAAAAACAAAAATGGTTTAATAAATGAAAATATTGATTTATTGATTTCAGGGGATTTATTGAATCAGATAACGTCCTCTTCCTTTGCCGCAAGAGAATTGGAATTGCCATACATAGGTGTATACGGCGCTTGCTCAACCATGACATTGACAATGGGGATAGGTGCATTAATAATTGACGGAGGGTTTGCAGAAAATGTTATTTGTGTTACATCAAGCCATTTCTGCAGTGCAGAAAGACAGTACAGACTTCCTCTTGAAATGGGGGGACAGCGCCATATGTCAGCCCAGTGGACAGTGACGGGTTCAGCGGCAGTATGGCTTTCAAATCATGGCAAGGGTCCAAAAATAAAGCATGTTACTTTTGGGAAGATTGTTGATTTGGGGATTAAGGATGCTAATAATATGGGTGCTGCCATGGCACCGGCTGCATATGATTCATTGAGCCAACATCTTCAGGATACTGGTATTGACTATGATTTAATTGTAACCGGAGATTTGGGGGTTGTTGGTAAAAGTATAGTAAATAAGATGTTTAACGAAGATAATAAAAGTATTGAATCAAAATATGATGACTGTGGTACCATTATATATGATATTAAAAAACAGGATGTCCATGCGGGAGGAAGCGGCTGCGGCTGCTCAGCAACAGTATTCGGCTCGTTTTTTTATAAAAAGCTGCTTAATAATGATATAAAGAAACTCTTGTTTACATCAACGGGAGCACTCCATTCACCTACTGCAACCCTTCAGGGGGAAAGTATTCCGGGAATCGCCCATTGTTTGGGCATAGAAGTATAAGGAGATCATTATGAATTATCTTATGAGTTTTTTAATGGGCGGTATAATATGTGTCATAGGTCAAATTATAATTGATACATTTAAGAAAAATAATGCTTATCTGTTAGTTTTGTTGGTAATAACAGGAACTGTGTTGGGGTTTTTTGGTATTTATGATAAATTAGTCGAAATAGGACACTCCGGTGCGACTGTTCCGCTTCTTGGCTTTGGCAATTCACTGGCCAAGGGAGCGATGGAAGAGGCTGCTGAAAAAGGATTTATGGGTGCGCTTAGCGGAGGAGTAGTAAGAACAGCTCCGGGAGTAGCAGCAGCATTAATATTTGGCTACATGGCTGCTGTATTATTTAATCCAAAAGGGGATAAATGAAAAGAGTTCAAATTTTGAACTCTTTTATTTTAAAAACATTAGATTTTTAACTTTATTCAGGACAAGCCACGCTATTTTTCCCCTTATAGAAATTGGATTAGGTCATAAAGGACATCTTAGTTTTCAATGGACTCTATAATTCCGTCTATTTCTGGCGGCTCTTCAGAGTCTTCAAAGTTATCAATTATGTCATCCAAGGCATTTCCATTTCCATCTTCATTATTGCCATTGTTTCCGCTTCCGTCTTCATCATCCAGCCACTGGTCATAATGCCACTTGGTGTGGTAATAACAAGTTTTTGCAGGAACCTGATACTGATAATCTTCTGTTATAAATCCTGAAGCTCCTAATTTTGAAACTTCGATACCCAATACATGAGTTATCTGTCCATTCTCATCAATTGAAAATTGACCTGCATATATTTGTTGTAATTCCTCTATGGTAAATATAATTCTGTCCTCTAAAATCTGCTGATATAATTTTTTCTCCTCATAATTTGGAGTTTTTTCCTCAGGGTCGAAAAGGGGGTCCCTTAAGATGAAAACACGTTCTTCAACCAAGTTGCCCGGACAGTACTGAGATTTAAGCATATTTGAACTGGTGCATACTTCAGCCTTGACATGTACATCACATGTTTCTGTCGGCTGAGTACCCGGAACAAAATATTCGGTTATAATTTGACTGCCCCTTTGGTCATGGGCACAAAGATCTCCAGGCAGCTTTCCTGATTGTGCACAAACACTTACAGGTATTAAATTTGGACTGCGTGTAAATGTTGCAGGGGGCAAACCCTGATGTATGGGAGTCATAATGGCGCTCCAAAGTCTTGCATTGTTGCCGCTGTCTCCCGAAAGTTTCATTTGCACATTATCGTTTCCAACCCAAATTCCACCCACATAGTATGGTGAAAATCCTACAAACCAAAAATCTCCGTTAGCTTGGGTAGTACCTGTTTTTCCCGCAACTTCAATACCTAATTCTCCGGGAAGCTTAGCTCTGTAAGAAAGTCCCGGGTTTACGGTTGTTCTTAAAATATCCTTCATTAAGGATGCGACATCCGGATTAACTGCAACATGCGTTTCCGGAATATTATCAAGTATTGTTTCACCTTTAGAATTAACGACCTTTGTATAAACTATAGGTTCCACATACACACCGTCATTGGCAATTGCACCATAGGCAGCTGTCATCCCCAATGGAGAAAATCCTTTTGTAAGTCCCCCCAAAGCAAGAGAGGCCAAGTTTACATCATTGTATGCCGTATTTTCTTGAGGAGATACGAATGAATCCTTGGAAGGATCATCCCGGTTTATTAAGCCTAAGTTTGTCAAAGAGTTAATTGCGGCGTCAAGTCCTATTGTTTCAAGCATTGTAACTGCATTGGTATTGATAGATTGTTCTATTGATTTACGAAGAGTTTGTATACCCCAATATTTTATGCTTCTGTGCTCATACCAATTTTTTGGCCATCTTTCATTATTTTTATTGTATTTCGGAATATCATCAATCGGATAGGCAGCTGAGTAGCCTAAGTCAAGGGCCGGCAAATAAACAGACAGCGGCTTTATTGTAGAACCGGGCTGCCTTGTGGCATCTGCAGCTCTGTTGAAGGTCTTGCTTCCTTCGATTTGTCTGCCGCCAATCATTGCTTTTATTTTTCCTGTTCTGTAATCCATAATGACAGATGCAGACTGGGGCTGTACAATACCTTTCTCCTGGAAGAAGAAAAAACCTTCCGGTATTCTTAATACGCCATCATTATCTATAATAAACATTTCAGGATTTTTATCCATATAGGTCTTTAGTATTTTAAAGCTACCTTTTGTTCCGCTTTTTTCAAGAACTTCATAATTGTTTCCTACATTCAGGGCACCTATTGTGTGAGAAACAAAATTCTTTTTGTCATCAATTGTATAGGCATCAACGATATCAATTGTTGATGAGTAAATATCAAATTTTTTCGATTTAATAATTAAATTGCCGCTTAGGTCAAAGCTATACTCATCAGCATTAAGGTATATACCATTTTCTGCATCCATTATATTTTCTTTGGCAAAAAATATGAGCTGGCCGTTTTCATTTAAAATATTCAAGCTTGAATCGAGCATACCTGTTCCTTCGCCGCCTGACCATCTAAAATATCTCCAATCCTGAGCAATTGGTGTATCTCCGGAGGGTTCGGCACCTAAATATAAAACAGAAAAATTTTCGTAGGATTGTTCCAAGGATTTTTGAATGTTTATGTCAATTGTTGAAGTAATAGTCAATCCACCCTTATACAGATAGTTTTCGGCTTCTTCATAGGTATCACCTCGAGCAGCCATTAAATCTTCTATTACTTTTTCTTTTACATAATCCATAGGCGTTGATGAAATGCCTTCTATTTTTGTCTGGCCTGGGGTTAAGGCAGCATGCATATCTACCGCCATCGCTGCATCATATTCACTTTGGGATATAAATTCTAATTCAAGCATCCTGTCTAATATAACATGCTGTCTGTCTATTGCCTTTTGGTTATATACACAGGCATATTGGACAGAACCTATATATACATATCCCACAACATCTTCTTCGGGGATATTATCCAAACTGTCTAAATTGTATCTGTTATAAGGAGCGAATGACGGCCCCTTTGCAGCACCTGCCAAGAGAGCACATTCTGCCAATGTAAGATCACTTACATCCTTTGAATAATATGTATAAGCTGCTGTTTGAACTCCATAAGCACTTTGCCCAAGGGGGATGGTATTCAAATAATTTTCAAGAATCTGGTCTTTGGAAAGAACTCTTTCTACCTTAATAGATAAATAAGCTTCCATAATTTTACGTTCCCATGATTTCTTATCTGTCAGGTATAAGTTTTTAACGAGCTGCTGTGTAATAGTGCTTGCACCTTGTGCAGTTGCGTCACCGACCCTAAAATTGTTTACAAGGGCTCCTGCGATACGTCTTATGTCAATACCCGGGTGTTCTTCAAAACGATGGTCCTCAATTGCAATAAAAGCATTTTGCAAATATTTTGGTGTTTGATTAAGCGGGACAATTTCCCTGTTTTCGTTAGGGTCATGAATTTGTTCTATTACATTATCATTTTCATCAACAATTACCGAGCTTTCCGTAAGAGTTTTAAGAACATTTGTAGGGTCAATTTCAGGAGCATTTTTGATTATTCCCATAACCATTCCAAATACAGCCCCACCCACAATAATAATTGCCACAAGAATTAAAAGAAGAGTTACACGTATTATAACCTTCCTTTTCTTTTTTGCTCTTTTCTTTTTTTTATCTGTTTTATTATTTACTTCTACATTATTTTCATTTATTTCAGGATTCTTTTTTTCTCTTGACATAACTACCTCCGCTTTGATGCATTAGTTAGTATACCACAAATAAAACTAATATTACCAAAGATTTTATTATCTTACATATTATATAATAATAAAGATATGAAATCAATAGTTGAAAATCTACAGAAAAGAAAATTAAGAATATCTTAAAGATGGTTAAACTATGGAAGTAATTGCAAAAAAACATTCATTCTGTTATATTGTTTATATATGAGGGTAACATACCATTATGAAGGTAGGCGGAGGTTAAAGATGGAGAAAGAAAGATGTTTGTTGGTTGCAGTGCAGCTGTCAAGCGATAATGAAGAAGAAAATGATATGGATGAATTGGAACAATTGGTTGAGGCTGCAGGCGGCCAAGTGATTTCAAGCATTGTTCAAAACAGAATAAGCATAGACAAAAGATTTTATGCAGGTCAAGGAAAAATTGATGAAATAGCTAATTATGTTAAAGAATTAGATATAGATACCATAATATTCAATGATGAATTAAGCGGCTCTCAAATAAGAAATATAGAAGAAATTGTTGAGGCAAAGGTAATTGACAGAACCAGCCTTATACTTGACATATTTGCAAACAGAGCCTTTACAAAGGAAGGACAGCTACAGGTAGAATTAGCCCAGCTAAAATACAGCCTTCCAAGACTTATAGGTGTAAATAAAAACTTGTCACGATTAGGCGGGGGAATTGGCACAAGAGGACCCGGCGAACAAAAGTTAGAAATAGACAGAAGAAGAATTAAAGAAAAAATTTCAGACATACAAAACCAATTAGAGGATTTAGGAAAGGTCAGGGAAACAAAAAGAAAAAAAAGAATGAAGGACCAAGTTCCTATCATATCAATTGTAGGATATACAAATGCCGGCAAATCAACATTGCTAAATACCCTGGTTGAAAGCGAGCATAAAGAAGATGCCGAAAGCAAGAAGGTTTTTGCCCACGACATGCTTTTTGCAACACTTGACACGGAACTAAGGAGAGTCCGACTGCCCGGAGGAAGAAGGGCTGTTTTTTCAGATACTGTAGGGTTTATAAAAAAACTGCCCACACAAATTATAGAAGCTTTCAAAGGAACCTTGGAAGAAATCAAGTACGCTGATTTAATAATTCATTTGATTGATATAAATGATGATAATTTATCTGAACATAAGGAAACAACAAGAAAGTTGGTTGAAAAAATCACGGACAAGGAAATACCCCTTTTGACAGTTTATAATAAGGTCGACAAAATACTGGATGAAAAAATAAGAACCTTATCAACCAATGATATTATCTATATTTCAGCAAAAACGAAATACAATATTGAATTGTTGTTAGAAACGGTGGATAGTAAAATTAACGGCTCAAAAGCTTATTACACTTTAAAAATTCCTAATAATCAGTTGAAAACTTATTATTGGCTTTATGAAAACAGAATTACCGAAAATGTGGAATTTGACGGAAATGGTGTTTCTCTTAGGTGCTTATTATACAATAATGAAAAAACACAGTACGAAAACTTTATAAGAGGAGATGGAGATGATTGATTATAAATCCATCCACATAGAGGGACGAGATGAGATAATTATTAATAAATCAAAATTTATAGGCAGTGCATGCCCTGTTCAAGACGAAAAAGAAGCATTGGAATTCATTGACAGAATAAAGAAAGAATTTAAGGATGCAAGCCACAATGTGTATGCTTATGTAATAGGAGAAAATTCAGGTATTCAAAGATATTCCGATGATGGTGAGCCTTCCGGCACAGCCGGCATGCCTGTCTTAAATGTGATAAAGCAGGAGAATTTGAAAAATACGGCACTGGTAGTAACAAGATACTTTGGCGGCGTGCTTTTGGGTGCGGGGGGACTTGTGAGAGCCTATACAAAAGGCGCTAAAATTGCCTTGGAAAGCGGAATTATTGTAGACAAGAAGCTGTTTTATGATGTATCATTTAAGATAGATTACACACTGCTTGGGAAAATGGATAATGAATTATTAAAAAACAATATAATTATTGCTGATAAAATTTATGAAGATCAGGTATTGATTAAACTTATAAGCGAAAGAGAAAAATTGGAATATGTTGAGGCCTTAGTCAGTGAAATTACCGGCGGCAAGACAGAAATTATATTGGGACAGGCAAAATATCTATCTGTAAAAGATGGAAAATTAAAACAAAACATTGAACTTGAAAAAATATTATGATAAAATATCACGTCATAACAAGTAAGGAGGATATATATGTCAGGACATTCAAAATGGAGCAATATAAAAAATCGTAAAGGTAAACAGGATGCATTAAAAGGAAAAATATTTACTAAACTTGCACGAGCAATAACTGTAGCAGTAAGAGAAGGCGGAGCAGATCCCGGATATAATTCATCACTGGCAACAGCTATAGAAAAAGGAAAAGCACAAAATATGCCTAACGACAATATAGACAGAGCAATAAAGGCGGGTCTTGCAGCAGCATCCGGTGAAAATTTTGAAACAATTACTTATGAAGGATATGGACCCAGCGGAACAGCGTTTATGGTTCAGTGCTTAACGGATAACAAAAACAGAACTGCAGCAGATGTAAGGCACTATTTTTCAAAATATAACGGAAACTTAGGAACAACAGGCTGTGTAGGCTATCTGTTTGACAGAAAAGGTCTTATATCCATTGACTTAAATGATAAAATTGATGAAGAAGAATTGATGATGGCAGCACTTGAAGCAGGAGCTGAAGACTTTGAAACAGAGGAAGACAGTTATGAAATTACTACTGTACCTGAGGATTTCATTCAGGTTCTGAATGGTTTAAAGGAAGCAGGATACGAAAATATCAAGGGTGACATAATGTACATTCCTCAAACATATGTAAAGGTTGAAGATGAAGATGCACTAAAAAACTTGGAAAAATTAATTGATGCCTTAGATGAAAATGATGACGTTCAGGAGGTGTACCACAACTGGGAAATGCCTGAAGAAGCAGATGAAGAGTAGAAAAATAAATTTAAAGCAGTTTATTAATTTTGTAACCAAGCCGGCATGTCTACATAATATATATTATCTAAACTAATATTGGAGTTTGATAATATGTATAATGAAAATATTCTTGACAAGGTTCAACCCTTTTGTCCGCCCGAGTATGGAAAAGAATCATGCAATACTTCGGAATTTAAAGAAATTATAGACGTAATGGTTCCTGTTACAGTTGAACCAAAAGCAGAAGTAGGTAAGGTTACGGTCAGTGTTATAGGTGAACCAATTGTAAGACCCATACCTTGTGTTAATTTGAGCAGAAACGGAATTTGTAAGTTTTTAGTTACTCAGAAATTGTGTGTGCAAGTACCAATCACTTTTAATGCTAGTGCAAAAGCCAATGACGGATTATCAACAGATTGTTTTGAACACAAATGTCCAAAACAATGTTAAATAAAATCACAGCCTGCTAATACGCTGTTTATATAAGAACCCCGGCTTCGTGTCGGGGTTTTTATATAAAGTATTATATTTAAGATGTCAGGGGTCACCATTAGACCAAAGTGTGTTCTATGAAAATTTTAATTCCTATCCCTACTAAAATCAGCCCTCCGAGTATTTCAGCTTTTTGTTTGAATATTTGTCCGAATTTCTTGCCTAAATGGCAACCGATTATGGAATTAATAAAGGTTATAATACCTATGGGAAATGCAGCGCTTAAAATATCTACCTTCATTACTGCAAATCCAACACCTACTGCCAATGCATCAATACTTGTGGCAAGAGCTTGGAGGAGCAATATCCTTGGTGTAAGGTATTTTGAGCATGTTAAGCAGGCTTCGGGATATTTAAGCTCTTTGATTGCTTCAATTATCATTTTGCCTCCGATGAAGCCAAGAAGTATCAGTGCAACCCAATGGTCAAAGCTTGATATATAATTACTGAAGGAAGAACCTATAAAAAACCCCAAAACAGGCATAAATGCCTGGAAAAACCCAAAAGCAACAGCTGTTAGGAATATTTGCTTTCTTTGTATATTGCCGTAGCACATGCCGTTAGATATTGACACGGCACAAGCGTCCATTGATAAGCCTATCGATGTAAAAAGCAATGTTAATGAGCTCATATTATCTCCAAAAATTAAGGCTCATGGCTATTTAATGAGCCTGATTAAAATCATCTGTTAATCGAAATTATAACAGTTGAAATTATTTAATTCAAGTAAAGAAAATTTAAATAAATTATTGACATATGTCGCGATAGGTTTATAATAAAGATATAGAATAAAATTTGGAGGTATTATAATGTCTTATAGCCCTGCCTTAGGAAGTACAATAAGTAAAACAAAAGTTAGAACCCCCGAAAACGTTTCACCATTTTCGGGAATGTGTTCTGTATGCACAGCAACTTGTACCGGTACCTGTGAAATAGGTTTATCGGCAGTCAGAGGTTCTGAAGCGACATATCCCTACCGAAGGGATATTAATCAATTTGCTTCAGAAAAAGATTATCCCTTGGATTTTTCGCATTTATCCATTAACGGAAGAGTGTTTGGAACTTTGGGATGTGAAGAGGATGCTAATGAAGCTACATACCCTAAAGTTAGAACAGAAATAGAATTTGGAGTTAAAAATAAAGTTAAAATGAAAATGCCTGTTATTTTACCTGCCATGGCAAAATTAAACTGGAAAGATTATTATATAGGTGCGGCGCTTGCGGGAGTATCAGTAGTAATAGGAGAAGATGCCATCCCTAATGACAAAAACATAGTTTTGGATAATGGCAAGGTTGTATCATCTCCCTTAGTTGAAGAAATGGTAAATGATTTTAGAAAACACTGCAGGGGTTACGGGGATATTATTATGCAGGCCAGTTACGATGATGAAATCTCCGGGGTTTTAGATTATGTAATCCCAAAATTAGGGGTAAAATCTGTGGAGCTTAAATTCGGTCAAGCTGCTAAAGGTATCCAAGGTATGGCAAGGGTTAATAATTTGGAAGAAGCATTAAAACTTCAACAAAAGGGATATTTGGTTTATCCTGATCCTTCAGATCCGAAGGTTGCAGAAAATTTTAAAAATGGACTAGGCCCTGTATTTGAAAAAATAGGTAAACTTCCTATTTGGAATGAAGAAATCCTTAAAAAGCGCATAGCCCATTTAAGAGAATTGGGAGCAGAACGTATTTGCTTTAAAACAGGTCCTTTTGATCCTAAAGATATCATCAGAATTTTAAAGATTGCATCAGAAAATGAAATTGATTTAGTAACCTTTGACGGTGCCGGAGGGGGCACAGGCAACAGCCCTGTAAAGATGATGAATGAATGGGGAATGCCCACTGTTAATTTAGAAAGCATGCTTTATGATATTTTAAAAAGAATGGATGAAAAGGGTTATTTCTTGCCGCAAATTGCCATTACGGGAGGAATTGCATTAGAAGACCAAGTATTTAAAGGATTGGCACTTGGGGCTCCATACATTCAATTTGTTGCTATCGGCAGAGCTGCGATGGCTGCAGCAATGGTAGGCAAACAAATCGGAGAATTGATAGAGGCAGGCAATATACCAAAAGAATATCAAGCATTCGGAAGCACAAAGGAAGAAATATTTGCTGATATAAGAGAACTTAAGCTTTATTACGATAATGCGGAAAACTTGCCAGCAGGAGCAGTTGGAGTGTATTCATTTATTAACAGGGTAACTGCAGGTGTGAAACATCTAATGGCATTAAACCGTAAATTTGATATAAAGTATATAGACAGAAGCGATATTTTCCCATTGACAGATTTAGCAGCAGACGTAACAGGCTTGGATACTTATGAAGATGTTTATGCAAGAGAGTTAGAAAAGCTCTAATGAAGTATACGGTAAACAAAGAATTGTGCAGGGTATGCAAAATGTGCCTGAGAGCCAGATGCCCTGCTATAGTGATTAGAGATAAAGCTGAAATTAACATAGAAAAATGCAACGGATGCGGCATATGCACAAGTTTATGCCTAACGGGTGCTATAGAAAGAATAGAAAAACTGCAAAATTAATTTGCAGTTTTTTAAAATTAGTTGTTGACATATGTCAAAAAGCCAGTATAATGAAATTATAGATGACATATGTCAACAATAAAGGAGGAAAAAGATGCCTAATAGAGATGGAACAGGTCCTGCCGGAAGAGGACCAATGACAGGAAGAGGTTTTGGTTTTTGCGGAAACAGATTTTATGGAAGCAGAAATTGTTATGGAAGAGGTTTTGGCAGAAATGGTTTTGGAGCAAGATTCGATGGAACAAATGCATCTGAAAAGGAATTTCTGCAAAATCAAAAAGAGTTTTTAAAGCTGCAAATAGAACAGATCAATGAAGAATTAAAAAGCTTTGAAGACTGATTGTTTTGATTGGAGGTAAAAATGAAGATAGCAGTTCCAATAGAAGAAAAGACTCTTAAGTCAAATATTCATAATTACCTTGGCCGTGCCCCTTATTTTCTTATTTACAGCACGGTAACCAAGGAATATGAATTTTTGGATAACAGAGCTGTAGCCGAGCAGGGGGGTGCCGGAATAAGGGCTGCTCAAGTGATTGCAGATAATGGCGTAAGTGCGGTGATAGCAAACCGCTGTGGTGAAAATGCAGAAAAGTTATTCAGAAATGCGGAAGTTTTTGTTTACGAAGCCAAAGAAGGCAATGCAGAAGAAAATATAAACTATTTAAAAGAAAACAAACTTTCTTTACTAAATGAGTTTCACTCAAACTTTCATGGCAAAGAAAAATAAATATTGACATATGCCAATTGTGGTCATATAATTTCATTGTTGGCATATGTCACAAATCTGGAGGGTCTTATGAAAGTAGCAATACCGGTTGATGATAATAATATTAACAGCAATGTATGTATATCATTTGGCAGGGCACCTTATTTTATGTTTTATGACACTGAAAAACAAAAGAGTAATTTTGTTAACAACAGTGCCGCAAACAGTCGAGGCGGTGCAGGAATCAAGGCTGCACAAATTATAGTCGATAACAATGCTGATGTTTTAATTACGCCAAGATGTGGCGAAAATGCGGCGGATGTATTGAAAGCTGCATATATAACAATATATAAATCCAACAATAATTCAATTGAAGAAAATTTGAAAGATTTGAAAGAAGAAAAGTTACATTTATTAACAGAAATACATTCAGGATTTCATGGTCATGAGGTAAAATAAAATGAAAATTGCTGTTTTAAGCGGTAAAGGCGGAACAGGAAAAACATTTATATCAGTTAATTTAACTTATGTTGCAAAAAATTCCGATTATATAGACTGTGATGTGGAGGAACCAAACGGATATTTATATTTTAAACCTGAAATTATTAAGTCAGAAAAAGTATGCGTAAAAATTCCTTATGTTGATAAAGAACTGTGCAATGGATGCCGAAAATGCATTGAATTTTGTAAATTCAATGCATTGGCATTTATAAAAAACAATGTATTTGTATTTAAAGAAATTTGCCATTCTTGCGGAGGATGCATGTTAATATGCCCGGAAAACGCGATTTCAGAAATCGATAAAGAAATCGGTGAAATACAGGAGGGTATCTTTAATAGTTCAAATATATATACAGGAATTTTAAATCCCGGAGAAGAAACAGGTGTAACGATTATTAAAAAGCTTTTAAATAAATCACAGGATAAACAATATACATTTATAGATTGTCCGCCGGGAAGTTCTTGCAGCGTAATGGAAAGTATAAGGGATGCTGATTATTGCTTGTTGGTTGCTGAACCGACTATATTTGGTGTTCATAATTTTAATATGGTATATAATTTGGTTAAAATATTTAATAAGCCCTTTGGTGCAGTTTTAAACAAATGCTTGGATGGTGAAAATCCTGCCGAGGAATATTGCATGGAAAACAATATAAAGGTTTTATGCAAAATTCCTTTTGAAAATGAGCTTGGACTTTTAAATTCAAATGCAGAAATAGCATCTCAAAAAAGTGAAAAATACTTTTCTTTATTCTCTTCATTATTAAAAATAATTTATGAGGAGGTAAATAATGAAACAGTTATTAATTCTTAGCGGAAAAGGCGGTACCGGCAAGACAACCCTAGCGGGTGCATTTATAAAGCTTTCAAATGTTAAGGCCTTTGCGGATTGCGATATAGATGCCCCAAATTTACATTTGATTATGGAGCAGGAATCTGTTCCTGAGAATTCTGATTACTACGGATTGGATAAGGCTCTGGTAGATAAGGATAAATGTATTGAGTGCAATCTATGCTATGAAAATTGCAGGTTTGATGCAATTAACTCAGATGACGGCTATGAAGTCAATCTTTATGACTGCGAAGGTTGCGGTGTATGTGAGGCAATTTGCCCGGAAAAAGCAATAAAATTAATACCCTATAAGGCAGGAGATATGACCTTGTATAAGGGGCTTAAGGTATTTTCAACAGCAGAATTAAAAATGGGCAGCGGCAATTCCGGCATGCTTGTAACAGAAGTAAAGAAAAACATGAGGCTTAACAGTGATGCTGAATTTGCAATTATTGACGGTTCTCCGGGCATAGGATGTCCGGTTATAGCATCCATAAGCGGTGCAGATACAGTATTGATTGTAGCTGAGCCCTCATTATCCGGAATAAGCGATATGAAAAGAATTATTGAAACGGCAAAAGGATTTAATACAAAGTTAGCTGTTTGCGTAAATAAGTATGATACAAATGTTGGACATTATGATAGAATAAAAAAGTACTGCAAAGATAAGAACATTAATTTTGTGGGAGAAATTCCTTTTGATAAAAAAGCTGTGGAAGCAGTAAACAGCGGATTAACAATTGTTGATATTGATTGCGCGGCAGGAGATGCCGTGCGAAAAGTATATAGAGAGACTTTGAAAATTTTAAGCTTATCAGGAGAAAGAAATGAGTGAAAATTGTAATGAAAGCTGCAGCTCCTGCAGCCAGAACTGCGACAGCAGAAAAGAAGAACAAACTAATTTTTTAGAGAAGCCACATGAACAAAGCAGCATCAAAAAGGTAATTGGTGTTTTGAGCGGTAAAGGCGGGGTAGGAAAATCATTGGTTACATCAATGCTTGCAGTGACAATGAGCAGGAGAAACCACAAGGTGGCAATATTGGATGCCGATATTACAGGACCTTCAATACCAAAAACATTTGGCATAAATGAAAAAGCAAGAGCTAATTCGGAGGGAGTACTGCCTGTAAAAACTAAGACCGGCATAGACATTATGTCAATTAACCTGCTTTTGGAAAACACCACGGATCCGGTTATATGGAGAGGACCTATAATTGCAGGTACAGTTAAACAGTTTTGGACAGATGTAATTTGGGAAGATATAGACTATATGTTCATTGACATGCCTCCCGGTACCGGTGATGTAGCCTTGACAGTGTTTCAGTCAATACCTATCGATGGAATTATCGTAGTTACATCTCCCCAGGAATTAGTTTCAATGATAGTTGAAAAGGCGGTTAAAATGGCGGAAATGATGAAGGTTCCGATAATCGGAATAATTGAAAATATGTCATATTTTAAATGCCCTGATTGCAGCAGAGAATATAAAATATTTGGGGACAGCAAAATTGAAGAAACAGCAAAAAATTATGGTTTAGAAGTTTTAACAAAGCTTCCCATAGACCCTAAAATGTCATCCATGGTTGACAAGGGAATGATTGAACTTTGTGAAGATAATTTATTTGTCGGTATAGCAGAAATATTAGAAAAAATGGAGGAATAACATGAAAATAGCAGTAGCAAGCGAAAGAGAAATGGTAACAGGGCACTTTGGACATTGTGAAAACTTCAATATTTATGAAACAGAAGGAAATAAGATAATAAGTTCTAAATCAATTAATAATCCTGGTCACAAACCTGGATTTCTGCCAAACTTTTTAAATGATATGGGTGTAAATGTAATCATATCCGGTGGAATGGGCGGCGGTGCAGTCGAAATATTCAATGATAAAGGAATTGAAGTCATAACAGGAGCTAATGGCAATGCAAAATCAGCAGCGGAAGAGTACCTAAAAGGGAATCTAAAATCAACAGGCTCCATTTGCCATGAACATCAGCATCATGATGAATGCGGAGAATAATATAACAGAAACAGGACGATTTCTTGGAAACTCATGGAAATCGTCCTTTTTTAATGATGAGATTTTTTATTGTGTTTAGAGTTGCCCTTACATATATTTATATCAATGACAATTGCTGATTGTTTAATAGCAAAATTTATCGTATAATAAAACAATATAACCGTTATTATAAAAAGAGGTGATGTTATGGAGAATAAGATTATTAGGCTTACCGAGTACGTAATGGGTCTTAAAAACAATGAAAACGGTGTTGAATTATATAATAAATACAAGGATGATATTGTATGCGTAAAGCCACAGGAAGCATTTGAAGTATTTAATAATTTATTGGATAAAGGAATAGAATCAAAAGAAATTTTAGTATTTTTAGATAAGGTTATAAATGCATTTTATAAAGGTCTTTCAAGTCATAAGTGGGAGATGCCTAAGAATGATAATTTCCTTAAAGATATGTATTTGGAAAATGAAGACTTAGTAAAAAAGACGGATGAAATAAAGGAACTGTTAAAAGGCGATGACCTACAAACCAAAAAAGAAAAAATTCTTCAAAGAGTTATTGAACTTGATGAATTTAATGCCCATTATCTTAAAAAGGAAAACATATTGTTTCCCTATATGGAAAGAGTGGCACCAAAATTTGAAGGTACAAAAATAATGTGGTCTCTCCATGATATTGTGAGAAATTTATTAAAATCAGCAAAGGAAGTATTACAAGATGAAAGCTCTACATCACAGGAAGTAAATATTGCAATAGCAAATTTATTTTTTGGAATATTGGGAGTTAAGAAAAAAGAAGAACTTATATTATACCC
>CAZTXR010000018.1:0-13771 GCA_964617605.1 uncultured Clostridia bacterium
TGAAAATTTCTGCAAAATAGGCTGTATAGTTTAAAATAAAAGCAATGAAAATAGCTTGCTCTCTGCTGAATGCATACCCGATGTAAGGAACCCGGTAATATCCGAAAAATATAAACATAAGCTGGAGCAATAAGGGAGTCCCTCGCATTATATATATATAAATTCCTGTAAATTTCGAAATTACTTTATTTTTTGACATTCTTAGCCTTGCAACCACAATTGACAAAGGAATGGACACAATCAAGGTTAATAAAAATACCCCCAGAGTTGCCTTTAATCCGTCCAATGCCATAGGTACAAGCATTTTCAATACTTTAGCTTCCATTATTCAAGCCTTCTAATTTCCGGAAAACCACTTTAGGTAGATTTCATCATATACTCCGTCACTTCTCATTCCATCCAGTGCAGCATCAACTTTTTTCAACAAGTCTGCATCATCTTTTCTTATACCTATGCCATATTCCTCATCACCAAAGTCCTCGCTCAACACTTTGTATTTTTCTTGACCATTTTGTTTCATATAAAATCTTGCTAAAACTTCATCAACAACCAGGGCATCTGAACGTCCAGCTTCCAAATCGCTGAATGCTTCATTGTTTGTTGAAAATTCAACCAACTTACCAAAAGAAGAAGCAACTTCAGGCTCTGCATTTATTGCATCCAATGCACTTGATTCAGCCTGCACACAAACATTTTTACCTGCTAAGTCAGCCTTTGAAGCTATATCCGAGCCGGTTAAGGTTACAATAATTTGGCTGTTTTCAAGATAGGGTTTTGTAAAAGCTACCATCTCTCGTCTCGCAGGTGTTATTGTATAACCATTCCAAATAAAATCAATATTGCCCGCATTCAATTCCGTTTCCTTCATAGACCAGTCAATAGGCTGAAATTCAATTTTTACGCCTATTCTTTTCGCAACTTCATTTGCCAAGTCAACATCAAATCCAATCAAATTTCCTTTTTCGTCTCTAAAGCCCATTGGTGCAAATGTGTCATCAAGTCCCATGACCAATGTTTCCGTTTGACCCTTTTGAGCCGGTGCAGCATTTGAGCATCCAACAATCAACAAAGCTGTTAAAATCAGTAATGATATCAGTTTAGTCATTTTAAATACACTTTTTCTCATTTTTCCATTCTCCTTTAATTTATAATAAAATATAAAAAAACTCCCGACCTCTAGGGTTTTCCTAGAGGACGAGAGCAATTCACGTGGTTCCACCTCTTTTTGCCGATACTTCGCAATATCAGCCTCATTAAGTACTATCATACTTTTGCCCTGTAACGGTGGCATTTCCGAATAAGACTACTATAATTTCATCCATTTGCTCAAAGGTGTGTTCAATATAGGTTTCTATGCATTTCCACCACCATGCACTCTCTGCAAAAAACTTGTATATCTACTAATCCTTATCACGGCATTTATCGTTTTACAAACATTAACACAAATATTTGCCTTTGTAAAGAGTTTTTTTATATAAATACAAAATATTTTTTATTTTTTATTTGCACACATCATCATATTCGGGATTTTTTTCGAACCAATCTACTGCATAAGAACATGTTGATACTGCCTTTATATTATTTTTTCTTAAAAGAACAGCCAATTCTCTGACTAATTTATCGGCAACACCCTGACCCCTCAGAGAACGATCTACATAAGTATGATTTATATTAACTTCATTGTCAGATACTTGGGGAAATGTTACTTCTGCAATACATTCTCCTTTTTCATTTTCCAAATATATTCTGTCCTTTCCATATTTAAAATCCATAATTCCTCCTGCATGTTTTTGTCGATGATATTTAAATTAATTAAACAATACATTAATTATTATATATTGTCAAATAAGATTTAAATATCATACCTATGAATAAACACGAAGATGCAGACTTTTTCATCTTGATTGCTTGTGAAGAAGAGCCCTATTGTTGTTCTGTTTTAAATTTGTAACAAATGTTACAGCACAGAAAATGAAGATGCTTTATAATTATAATTGTCAAACAATCTGAACGCAATTAAAAATTGATTATAAAATTGAAAGGGGAACACAATGAGCAATTTAACTTATCAACAACCTGAACATCTCATGTTTTGCTATCAATGCCAAGAGACAGCAGGGAATAAAGGATGTACAAAAGTAGGGGTATGTGGCAAAAAGCCGGATACAGCAGGATTGCAGGACTTATTAATCTATACATCCAAAGGATTATCCCAAGTAACAACAAGGCTTAGAAGTGAAGGAAAGGAAATACCGGCTGACGTAGATCACTTAATAACTTTAAACTTATTTACAACTATTACAAATGCAAACTTTGACAATGATGTATTTTATGACAGAATAAAAATGACTTTAAAAGTTAAGGCTGATTTACTGGGCAAGTTATCAAATACGGAAAATTTATCCGAAGCGGCATTATGGACAGCTGAAACAAATGAGGAATTAGATGAAAAAGCAAAAAAGGTAGGCGTATTGGCTACTGAAAATGAAGATGTAAGAAGTTTAAGGGAACTTATTACTTACGGATTAAAAGGTTTGGCAGCCTACATGAAACATGCAAATGTATTGGGTTATGACGATAAAGAAGTAAATGCATTTATGCAGGGTGCATTGGCTAAATTACTGGATGATTCACTGGAAGTGGGGGATCTGGTTGCCCTAACATTGGAGACGGGAAAATTCGGCGTCAACGGAATGGCTGTATTAGATAAAGCAAATACAAGCACTTATGGCAATCCTGAAATCACAAAGGTTAATATTGGCGTTGGCAAGAATCCGGGTATTTTAATATCAGGACATGATTTAGGTGACTTAGAACAATTACTGAAGCAAACAGAGGGAACAGGAGTAGATGTATACACCCATTCAGAAATGCTTCCGGCTCACTATTATCCGCATCTAAAAAAATACAAACATCTAGTGGGTAACTACGGAAATGCATGGTGGAAACAAAAAGAAGAATTTGAATCATTTAACGGACCCATTTTGATGACCACGAATTGTATAGTTCCTCCTAAAGACAGTTACAAGGACAAATTGTTTACTACGGGTTCAGCAGGATATCCGGGATGCAAACATATAGCAGGATCAACAGGCTCAGAAAAAGACTTCTCCGAAATTATTGAATTGGCAAAGAAATGCCAGGCACCAACTGAGATAGAAAGCGGCGAAATTGTTGGAGGCTTTGCTCACGAACAAGTATTTGCCTTGGCTGATAAGGTTGTTGATGCGGTTAAATCAGGTGCAATCAAGAAGTTCTTTGTCATGGCAGGATGCGACGGAAGAGCTAAATCAAGAAATTATTACACGGAATTTGCTGCAGCATTACCAAAAGATACGGTTATTTTAACGGCAGGCTGTGCAAAATATAAATATAATAAATTGGAATTAGGCGATATAGGCGGAATTCCGAGAGTACTTGATGCAGGACAGTGCAACGACTCATATTCATTGGCACTGATAGCGCTTAAATTAAAAGAAGTATTCGAATTGGAAGATATTAATGAATTGCCATTAGCATTCAATATAGCCTGGTATGAGCAAAAAGCTGTTATAGTATTGTTGGCTCTTTTATATTTGGGAGTTAAGAATATTCACTTAGGACCTACATTACCTGCATTTTTATCAGCAAATGTAGCAAATGTGTTGGTTGAAAACTTTGGTATAGCAGGAATCGGTACTGTCGAAGACGATTTAAAAATATTTTTGGGATAAGATGCCCTAACCCTATTTTTCAAAGGAATGGGGACACACCTCTACTAAAGGGATAGACTTTGGGGTAGAGGAATGTCCCCAAATATGATTTTCTGAAAAATAGCGGTAGGTCATTCGCAACGAGTTCCCAATATATGCGACGAAAGGAGCAAATATATTTGTAAACGAGACTGCGAGATGTGAACCCGCGACATGGTCTACAAAATATGCCCCGGTATGTAATTAAATAATTAGGGAATGATATAAAATAAGATAAATCAGGAGGTTTCAAATGGCAAAAGAAATAACTAAGGAAATGTATATAGGCGAAGTATTGCAAGTTGATCCCGGATTGGCTGAAATACTGATGATGGCAGGAATGCACTGCCTTGGATGCCCGTCATCACAAATGGAGTCAGTTGAGGAAGCTGCTATGGTACATGGCTTCGATGCTGATGATATCGTTAATAAGCTGAATGCTTATTTAAAATCTGCAGAATAATAAAAAATTATATAATGTTTTAACGGAGGACATTCCTTTATTGACAGGGTTTATTTTATCCGGTGCAAGAAGGCGTGTCTTTCTATGTGTGGGGATATTTCGCAAATTGTATATCCTCTTTTAAGAATAAGAACAGGAGATTTATATGAGTGCATTTTTAGGACCAATTCATTTTTGGTTATATAATAAAATCATAATTCAAAACGAGATAGTAGAGGAAATCTTAGATTATTCTGAAAATAATTTTAAGAATATGAGGGAAATTTTATATAAGAAATATGGCAATGGTGATTTGAAACCTTTAGAAGAAGTAATTGATGTTACAAATATACATGGCTGGCTTCAGGAAAGGGTAAGTCAAGCAGAAAAGAAATTAGCATATACGGTAACTGAGCTTACAAAGAGTAACCCAAAGCATTTTGATGCAATCAAAGATATTTTTATGAGCAAAGGTGCTGAAATTTCACTGTTGGATAAAGACAGCAACTTAGAGGAAGCATACAAAGCAATCAATGATACACTTTTGGACGGAATGCCCTGCGACCGCGCAAATTCAATAATTTCGCAGGATGAAAATGAAATAGTGTGGAGCAGGAACATGTGCCTGCATGAACAATACTGGGATGAAACAGGTGGAAATATCAGTGATTTTTATAAGCTGAGAGATGAACTGATCGAAGGACTTATAAGCGAAACTAATTTTAAGTATGAAAAGTTAGATGAAAAGACAAGCAAAATATACAAATAAAGATTCAAGGATAACAATAATTAGGGATATAGAAAGTTTAAGAGATATGCAACAAATTGTGAATGCATATCTCTTTATTATTTAAGCTATATCAAATTTTCGCCAAACTCTTTGCACCTTGCCAATGCATCTTCATCCGGGTTCCAAAGCTCTCTTATGCCATCATTTACCACATCAAACTTTGCTTCTCTTAAATGCTCCGTGATAATTTTTACGGATTCACCGCTCCAACCGTAGCTTCCAAAGGCAGCTGCCTTTTTATTTGTAAATTTAAGGCCCTTAATCATTTCCAAAATTCCTGCGCTTGCTGTTAGAATTCCGCTGTTAATTGTGGAGGAGCCCACTAAAATCATTTTTGATTTGAATATTTCCGTAATTATATCGTTTTTATCTTTTTTTGCGATGTTATATAATTTAACATCTACATCCTTATCCTTTGATTTAATGCCCTCTGCAATTGCCTCAGCCATCCTTCTCGTGCCATTCCACATGGTGTCATATATAATTGTAATTTGATTTTCCTGATAGCTTTTTGCCCACTCCATATATTTTGTAATAATTTGCAAAGGGTTATCCCTCCAAATTACTCCATGGCTGGTGCATATCATTTCAATGGGTATATTTAAAGCTACAACTTCTTCAATTTTATTTACCACAAATTTACTGAAGGGAGTTAAAATGTTAGCATAATATTTAATAGCTTCATTATATAATTCATCCTTATCTACCTTGTCATTGTACATTAACTCCGAAGCGTAATGCTGACCGAAAGCATCATTGCTGAAGAGTATATTTTCACCGGACATGTAGGTCATCATGGAATCAGGCCAGTGAAGCATTCTTGCTTCCACAAAAATAAGCTTATTTTTGCCTATATCCAAGGTGTCGCCTGTTTTTACCTCGACAAAGTTCCAGTCCTTATGGTGATGGCCCTTAATAATTTTAGCACCGTTTTTAGTGCAATAAATAGGGGTGTCAGGTATTTCCCTCATCAATTCTGACAATGCTCCGGAATGGTCGATTTCCGAATGGTTCATTATTATGTAGTCAATTTTGTTTAAATCAATTTCCTTTTTTAAATTTGTTACAAATTCCTTTGAAAATGGTGCCCAAACTGTGTCAATCAAAACAGTTTTCTCATCTCTTATTAAATAAGAATTGTAAGATGAGCCCTTATGTGTGGAATATTCATCCCCGTGGAATCTGTTTAATTCCCAGTCGATTTTACCTACCCAGCTTACGGTATCACTAATTTTAAACATAATCTCCTCCTTTGATTTTTTATAATTTCATTCTAATACTTAATATACCATATATATTTGATTTAAATCAAATTAAATAATTTTTCGTTAAATATTACAAAATAAGTGGGACTTCAGGTGTACCCATATGGATCGAGGTATGATTTATATTTATTATTTATTGCAAATGACAATTTATTTTTGTATAATAGGTAAAATAATAGGGACAGGTGATATCATGAAGATAAAAAGTATTGGGTTAATTGGAATGGGTGCTGTTGGTACAGTTTACGGCAAACTTTTATATAATCGTTATGGTGATGACTTTACAGTTATATCGGACATTACAAGAAAAGATAAACTTCAAAAATCAGGATTTACATTAAATGATGAAACATTTTATCCCGATCTTGTTTCGGAAGGTGACATAAAGAAAGCATTTGATTTAATAATATTTTGTGTTAAAAACTACCAACTTAATGAAGCTATAGAAGATGTAAGAAGCTTTGTGGGAGAAGATACAGTTTTAATAACATTTTTAAACGGAGTAACAGCAAGGGACAGAATACATGAAGCATTTCCAAACAACAAAACGCTTTATGGTTTAGCCATGCGAATTGATGCTGAAAGAAAGGATAAGGGCTTTATTAATACAGAGAATGGCGAAATTCATTTCGGAGAAGCAGACAATACTGTTATTTCACCTGAGGTTGCGGCAGTGCAGGAGTGCTTTAATGAAGCAGAAATCAAAAATATAGTTTTCCCTGATATGATTAGGATGATTTGGAAAAAATTCATGCTTAATGTGGGGGTTAATCAAGTTACGGCAGTTACAAGGTCACCTTACGGGAAGGTTACCCATATAGAAACAAACCTTGTTTTGTTTAAGGAAGCAATGAGTGAAGTTCTAAAAATTGCAAAAACATTAAATATTGACTTAAGAGAAGAAGATATAGATGATTTTGTGACACTGATGAATAATTTTTCACCCATAGGCAGAACATCCATGCTTCAGGATGTGGAAGCAAAAAGGAAAACTGAGGTTGATTATTTTGCTGGTACTGTAATAGAAATGGGAAAAGAACTGGCCATTCCGACGCCTGTAAATTATGTGCTGTATAATATAATCAAGTCAGTCGAATCTTTATATTAAGATGAATAATGTTATATTGCTTATACTGAGTGCTAAGGAAGGATGCTAAGATAGGAGTTTATATGAAGAAAAAAGTTATGGTTGCCATGAGCGGGGGAGTTGATTCGTCTGTAGCAGCTGTTTTGCTTAGAGACCAGGGCTATGATATATGCGGTGCTACACTAAAATTGTTCAGTGATGAAGATGTCTTAACAGCTTGCAGCAGAACAAGAACTTGTTGCTCCTTAGAAGATGTGGAGGATGCAAGAAGTGTCTGCTATAAGTTGGGAATTGAACATTTTGTTTTTAACTTTAAGGAAACATTTCAAAATGAAGTTATTCAAAAGTTTAAAAGAACTTATGAGGCAGGAAGCACACCTAATCCATGCATAGATTGCAACAGATATATAAAATTCAGCAAATTGATTCAAAGGGCAATTTTAATGGAAAAGGATTATATTGCCACAGGGCATTATGCTCAAATAGAGTTTGATAAAGTAAGCGGAAGATATTTATTAAAAAGAGCCCTTGATTTATCAAAGGATCAAAGCTATGTGCTCTATGTGCTTTCTCAGCATGATTTATCAAGGACCCTCCTTCCCTTGGGTGGAATGTTAAAAACAGAGGTAAGAAAAATAGCTGAGGAAAGAGATTTAATAAATGCAAGAAAACCTGACAGTCAGGACATTTGTTTTGTAAAGGATGGTGATTATGCAGGATTCTTGGAAAATATGATGGGTGTAGAGTCAAAAAAAGGAAATTTTGTTGACCCTGAAGGCAATGTAATAGGCCGTCATAAAGGAATTATCCATTATACCGTGGGGCAGCGAAAAGGGCTTGGAATTGCATTTGGCAAGCCTGCCTATGTAGTCAGCAAGAATAAAGATTTCAACACTGTTACCCTTGGAAGCAATGATGATTTATATTCCAAAATATTAAAATCATCAGATTTAAATATGATTGCTGTTGAAAAACTAAAGTCACCTATGAAGGCAACCGTAAAAACCAGGTACAGCCAGGAAGAAACCGAAGCAGTTTTGCACCCTGAGGGAGAAGATAGTATTATTGTTGAATTTAAAAACAAGCAGCGCGCCATAACTCCCGGTCAGGCAGTAGTTTTTTATGACGGGGATATAGTAATAGGCGGAGGGACTATTGATTAGTCCTTCCGCCAAAATTTTCTTAATGCCCAATATTTATTTAGGAGCATAACAATTTCCTTTAAGAAAATAAAATTAAAGAAAAAATGGCGATTAATCGCCATTTTTTTAGCCTTTATTCAGGTGAAAATTCGTCTTTGCCAACTCCGCACAAGGGGCATACCCAATCATCGGGAAGAGCTTCAAAAGAAGTGCCGGGAGCTATGCCGTTATCCGGATCTCCTTCAGCAGGATCATAAACATAACCGCATGCATCACAAACATATTTTTGCATAGTTATCCTCCTTAAAATTTATGTAACTTATATAATATTTTAAACTATATTGGCTGAATGTCAACAACAAAATTTGGGGACATTCCTTCAAAAGCTATCTCACATAGAGCAACTGTGTTTTGGAGGTGTGTCTCCTTGCAATTTTTCTGGACACATATAATATTTATATATATAATGGTGTAAACTAAGAAGAACGAGGGATTTATGGCTATTAACAAAGTTGTAAGAGCTGCACTTAAGGCTCTTTCCTACAATGAATATGATATTAAAGAAAATTTACAATTACACAGAAATATTGTGAATATAAGAAACAGGCAGATTATAAAGCCTTTGAATAAAATTTGGGATTATAAAATAGCTTCAAAAAATTACAATATACCTGTTCGTGTATTTTCTCCTGAAGAGGAAGCCTCCCGTCCCGTGCTTCTGTTTTTTCATGGCGGAGGTTGGGTGGCAGGAAACATAGACAGCTATAATAAAGTTTGCACAAATATGGCAAGGCTCACAAATCATAAGGTGGTGTCGGTGGATTACCGGCTTGCTCCCGAAAACCCCTTCCCTTCAGGGTTGGAAGACTGCTATCAGGCAGCTAAGGCATTCATAACAAACAGAGAAATTAATGGGAAGGAAGTTATCTTAATTGGAGACAGTGCCGGGGGTAATTTAGCAGCTGCCTTATCCTTGTTGGCAAGAGACAGAAAAGAATTTAAGGTCAGCAAGCAAATATTAATATATCCTTCAACATACAATGACCATACAGAAAATTCTCCATTCAAATCTGTTGTTGAAAATGGGACAGATTATTTATTGACTTCAAAGAGAGTAAGAGATTTTCTGGAACTATATAAATCCAAGGATGATGATATATACAGCCCTTATTTCGCACCGCTCTTGTCAAATAATTTGTCACAGCAGCCGAAAACATTAATTATTACAGCAGAATATTGCCCTTTGCGCGATGAAGGTGAGGAATATGGCAGACGACTGCGAAGCGCAGGAAATTATGCGGAAATATACAGAATAAAAGATGCCCTTCACGGATTTTTTGCACTTCCCGCCAGGTTTCCACAAGTAAGATTATGCTATGAAATAATTAATCGCTTTCTATGCGAGGTGAATTAAGTGAAGAATAAAAAAGTACCTGAGTGGAGCAAGTTGGATAATGCAGCCAAGATATTTCCGGCTAACAGCAAGAAGAGTGATACAAAGGTATTCAGATTTTCCTGTGAATTATATGATGCAGTTGACCAATCAGTGCTTAAGGAGGCTCTGGATATTACTTTGGAAGCATTTCCGCTTTATTTGTCGGTTATAAAAAGCGGTCTTTTTTGGTATTATTTTGAGAAAAGCCACTTCGAAGCAAAAGTTACAGAAGAAAATATACCGCCCTGCACAACACTGTATGATAAGAACAATAAGACCCTGCTCTTTAGAGTTATGTTTTACAGGAAACGTATAAGCTTTGAAGTATATCATGCATTAGCAGACGGAGCAGGTGCACTTCAGTTTTTTAGAACATTGATTTTTCACTACATAACCATTAAATATAAAGATGAACTAAAAGATAAAATACCTGTTTTGGAAACAGAGGCTTCAAAATCACAAAAATTAGATGACAGCTTTTTAAAATATTATAATGATGAAAAACCCTCTTCTAATAGAAAAGGTATTAAAGCTTATAAAATAAGAGGGGCAAAAATACCTGAATATCGTATCAGCGTAATTGAAGGGGTAATCCCCGTTGATAAAATCCTGCCCAAGGTTAAAGAATATAAAACATCTTTGACTGTATTTTTGGCAGCAATTTTAATGTGTGCCATTAATGGGGAAATTCCTGTAAGGCAAAAGAGAAGGCCTGTTGTATTAAGTATTCCGGTAAATCTCAGAAATTATTATGTTTCTCAGACAGCAAGGAATTTCTTTGGAGTTATAAATGTTGATTATGATTTTTCAAAAGGAAGCGATAATTTAACTGAGGTAATAGATGCCTTAATAAAAAGGTTCAAAGAAAATTTGACATCAGAATGTTTAGAAAGAAGAATAAACAAGTTAGCATCATTAGAGCATAATTATATTTTAAGAGTTATCCCTTTAAAAATTAAAAATTTAATACTCAAAATTGCATATAGCATTGCAGACAAAAGATACACTTCAACATTGTCAAATGTTGGAGTAATTAGTATTCCGGATGATGTTAAGCCCTTTATAAATTCTTTCGATATATTTGTAAGTACAGGAAACATTCAAGCTTGTGTATGCTCTTTTGAAAATATACTTCGAATCAGCTTTACTTCTGCATTTGCAAGTACTGAAATCCAAAGAAGATTTTTTAAAACATTAACTGATATGGATATACCTGTGACAATCGAATCAAATATAGTTGATGAAGAAGAAGAGGTGCTGCAATGAAATATTGTAAGAGTTGCAATGTAAACGTATCAGGGAAAAGAAAAACATGCCCTCTTTGCCAGGACAGACTTACAGGCAGCAAGCCTTCAGAAGAAGTGTTTCCAAAAATACCATTTGTCTACAAAGAATATTCTATGTTTTTTAAGTCTATTTTATTAATTACAATAATAGCAGCGACTGTTTCCGTCGGGATAAACATATTGCTTCCTGATACAGGTGCTTGGTCCTTGTTTATTTTGGGAGGGCTTGGCTCAGTGTGGGCTAGTCTTATCACCTTGCTTAATCAGCGAAAAAACATACCCAAAAATATTGTCTATCAAGTTATGACCATATCCGCAATGGCTTTAATATGGGATTTCTTAACGGGTTGGAGGGGATGGTCCATTAATTATGTCATACCCTCAGCTTGTGTGTTTGCCATGATATCTATGGCCATAATTTCTAAAATCAGAAAATTCCATATAGAAGATTATATTTTATATATAATAATTGACGGACTATTTGGAATTATCCCCATAATATTTATTTTTTTCGGATTTTTGGATGTTTTATATCCTACTGTCATATGCATAGCTACAAGTATTATTTCACTTTCAACAATAATGATTTTTGAGGATAAAAAGCTGATGGCGGAAATAAAAAGAAGGCTGCATGTGTAGTGGAAGGGAGATACATCTTAATGCAGGCTGAGTCCTTGGGGACAGACCAGGAAGGAATGTCCCCGTCATACTATTCATTAATGGTTTTTTTGTTAATCAGAGTAATTGTTGCGAAACATACAATCATTGCAGCCGGGGCTGTATAAAAAGCAGCATAGGTTCCGGCAAAATCATTTAATGCTCCTGTTATGTTAAAGAATATCATAAACAAAATATTGCCGATTGTCGTTATTAGGCCAATTGCAAATGAAGTACTTTCTTTAAAAACTGAGTTTGTAATAACCATAATGGTAGGAAATACAATGGACATAAAAAATCCTGAGGCAGCTATTAACAAAAGCCCCCTCTGTCTTAGCCATAAGCCTGAAAATATACAAAGCGCTCCTAAAAATAAGTATATTTTAAGCCCCTTTACATTGCCTGTCTTATTTAAAATAAATCCTCCCAAAAGACGTCCCAATGCAAATAAAAGATAATATACTGTTGCATATTTTGCCGCAGTTGCAGGATTAAATCCGTAAGAATCCCTCATGTAGCTTATAAACCAGGTATAAACAACGGCCTCGCTTAAAAATGCGAATGTTACTGCAGCCACAAACAAATATATTAAGGGATTTTTATATAATTCTTTTCTTTTTTCTTCCTTGTTGACATTAGCTTTTACTCCGGGCGTCTTTATTAACAAAGTAAGTATTATTGATATAATATAGAAGACTCCAAGATAAAGATAAATCCTTCTCCAATGCAAACCACCGGCCAGCAAATTGCCATAGGCGCTTTGTCCCGTCAAACTTCCCAGACCATACATAAAATGTGTAACATTCATAAGTATTGATTCAAAACCAACGGATAATACAGGTATAATCGAATCAACTGTGACTGCCCACAAGGATCTTCCTACTCCAAACAAAAAATTAAATAATCCTAATATAAAAATGTTTGAAGCAAAAGGTGCTATAAGCACTGCTATAGTTGAAATTAGGGCTCCTGTAAAAAAGACAAATTTATGTCCGTATTTTTCACAAAGATAACCTCCGAAGAAACTGCCTATAATGCAGCCGATTGTATTAAAAGTAAGCACCAAACTCATTTCTGTATTGTTAATTTGAAATTCCTCCAAAAAAAACGGCACAAAATTACCTCTGGTACTTTCAAAAATTGCTATTATAAAGTAAATGTAAAATGCGGTAAATATTAAAAATAAGTTCTTGTTTTTAAAATTCAAAACATATCTCCTTATGTTGATAATGCTTATACTAACACAAAAAACGTGCATAGTAAAGGAAAATCAGTTGACTAAAATAGCGGGGGATTATAAAATTAAGAGACACACTTTGAGAGGAGATACACAGATACAATGTTCAGACAAGTCACTTATCAAACAGACAGATTATACTTAAGAATACTAAAGCCTAACTATTGCAGAGAAGTATTGGAGTATTACAAAAGAAATCACAATTTTTTGAAGGAATGGGAGCCGAGACGGCCTAAGGATTTCTACACCTTATCATATCAAAAAAGGCAGTTGGTTTATGAATACAATATGTTTAAAGCCAATAAGTCAGTAAGATTTTGGATTATTAAAAAAGAAGACAATAAATTAATAGGCAATATATGTTTAAGCAATATTATTATGGGCAACTTTAAATCCTGCTTTATGGGATACAAGCTCGATAAGGATGAAATCAATAAGGGATATATGACTGAAGCAATCAATAAGGCTGTGCAGATAATGTTTGAGGATTTTGGTCTTCACAGAATTGAAGTGAATATAGTGCCTCGAAACGAAAGGTCTCTGAAGGTAATGGAAAAGCTTAATTTTGAACAGGAAGGCTATTCAAAGAGATATCTTGAAATAAACGGAAGGTGGGAAGATCACGTTCACTTTGCCATATATGAAGATGCCCTAACCCCATTTATCTGAGTCTTTTTTCAGATAAATGGCTGGTAGGTC
>CAZTXR010000018.1:13871-15497 GCA_964617605.1 uncultured Clostridia bacterium
CTAACCCCATCTTCAAAAATTAATCGTTGAAAGTGATAAACATATGTTATAATATGATTATAAGCTATTAAGTTCAAATCGTAAGATTTGTCATTCTGAGTGTAAGCGAAGGATCTTGATATTCATAATAAAATAGTGTGAGGTACAGTATGTCATTAACAGAATTATCATGTAAGGATTTTACTATTGAATTGTCTTCCAAGAAACCTGTACCGGGGGGCGGCGGAGCCGCAGCACTTGCCGGTTCATTGGGAGTGGCTCTTAATATGATGGTTGCAAATTTTTCAAAAGGCAAGAAGAAATTTATCCGATTTGAAAAGCAACATGAAGAAATTTTAGATAAGGGCGAAAAGCTAAGAATTGAATTACTGAATTTGGTTGAAAAAGATGCAGTCAGTTTTGAGCCTTTATCCAAAGCATATACCATGCCATCGGCAACAGATGAAGAAAAGGCTGCAAAGGAAAAAGAAATGCAAAAATGCCTTAAAGATGCATGCAGGGCCCCAATGGAAACGATGGAGAAGATCTTTGAAGGAATTAAATTACATGAAGAATTAGCAGGCATGGCATCTGTAAACATAATCAGCGACATAGGTGTAGGAGTTCAGCTTTTAAAAGCGGCACTTAACAGTGCTTATTTAAATGTACTTATAAATGCAAATTTAATAAATGACTGTGAATATGTTCATGATATCAAGAAGAGATGCGGAAATCTTTTAATTATTGGAAATGAAAAAGCTGATAAAACATATAATAAGGTCTTAGAAATAATGGTATAATTAGGAGGAGCTGTGGGTCAACTTTTAAAGGGTAAAGCTGTAGCAGACAGTATTATTGCTAAGGTAAAAAGTGAAGCTTTAGAATTAAGAAAAATCAATATCGTTCCAAAACTGAAAATTATTCGTTTAGGCGAAAGGGAAGATGATTTAGCCTATGAAAGAGCAGCTATAAAAAGAATGGACAGTGTAAATATTGACTGTGAAGTTTTATCATTGCCGGCAGACATAGACCAAAATTCATTCATGGAAGAGCTTCAATATGTTGTGAAAGATGATAGTGTCCATGGAATTTTACTTTTTAGACCTCTCCCTAAGCAAATTAATGAAGATGAAATAAAATTTATTATAAGCCCTCAGAAAGACATCGATTGTTTCAATCCCATAAACATTGCTAAAGTATTGGAGGGGGATGAAAGTGGATTTCCGCCTTGCACAGCTAAAGCAGCTATGGAAGTATTGAAATATTACAGGATAGAGCTAAAGGGCAAAGAAGCAGCAGTAATAGGCAGATCAATGGTAATTGGGAAGCCGGTATCCATGATGCTCTTAAAAGAAAATGCAACAGTAACCATATGTCATTCAAAAACAGAAAACTTATCTGAAGTAACAAGGAGAGCAGATATATTAATCGCAGCCATAGGAAAATCTCAAATGATTACAAAGGATTATATAAAAGAAAATGCGATTGTAATTGATGTCGGAATTAATGCAGATGATGAAGGTAAAATAAGAGGTGATGTTAACACGGAGGACTGCCTTGGAAAAGTTTCCTTTATTACTCCCGTCCCTTCCGGTGTTGGCTCAGTGACAACTGCGGTTTTGGCAGACCATGTAATCAAAGCCTGCA
>CAZTXR010000019.1:0-15338 GCA_964617605.1 uncultured Clostridia bacterium
TTTCCCGTGTTTCATAAATTACATCCTTCATATCCACACCATAATCGCACATTTTGCCGCAAAGACCGCATTCCGTGCAGGATAATATCATTTTATTGGCATAGTGAGTGCCCTGGATAATCCTTTCATTGTGGTTTATATTTCTTATGTAGGACCTGGGGGCAATATTGAATCTTTTCAAATGCACGCAAGGGTTGATGCAATCTCTGCACTGGCACTTAAAGCATCTTTTTGCTTCTTCCATGGCTTCTTGCTCAGTGAAAATTTCACCTGATTTTTTTATTGTTTCTTGAATCTTTTCATCATGGCTTTTATATTTAAGAACCGTTTGATAGCTGCCTTCCTTTTCCCTTGATGCAGTTAAGGATACACCCTTTATGTATCTTTCAATGGAAAGGGCTGCCCTTCTGCCTGCGCTTAGGGAAAATATCAGAGACTCCTGATTCTTTTTTCCTGCGAACATATTAGTATCAGCTATTTGGAAGCTTTCCTCATTAACTTGATACAGGCAAGCCAAATCATCCACTGCAATAAAAATAGCCTGGTATTTTTCACTTAACTCATTGATTTTATCCGCATCAATTATAGCATTTAAAAAAATATTTACTTTTTTATCATTTAAAAAATCTAAGTCTTCGTTTATTATTTCTGAAGGAACATGTTTTTGAGCACAGTCCCGGATTTTTTTGCCTGCCTCCCTGTCCTTTTCGTACAGGTCAACATTAAAGCCCTTTTTAACAAGATCATGGCAGGCGGTAATCCCTTTAAACCCACTTCCTATGATGGCAACCTTTTTATTTAAAGCAGGCAAAGGATAGGCCTTTTTAGCCTTTGTGTAGCCATATAGCAGGGCTGCCTTCTCAAGCTCACCTATTAAGATAGACCCTCCCTTCCCATTTCTGACACAGACACTCTGGCAGGGATGGTCGCATATCATTCCGATTATCCTTGGAAAAGGCATTTTCTTTTCTAAAATTTTATAGGCCTTTACAAATTCACCTTTTTCTGTTTCCTCAGCTAATGATTTCACATCCACATGAAGAGGGCAATGCGAACTACAGGCAGGGGGCTCCTCATTTATACATCTGTCGCCTGTTTCCAATAACTTATCCAGATTCATATTTCCTCCTGTCCCTTTAAGTGTATTAAACCGGATTGGAAGATACATCCAATCCGGTAATGAGTCTAAACAAATACTCTGTTTCCTTCTATGATTTTAAAAACAATCATTGTTATAGCGATTAATTCTTAGGCAAATGATTTGTTTTCTTCCAAACCGGCTAAAATCTTTTCCGGAAGTGCCGGCAATCTGGTTATTCTAACACCGCAAGCGTCATAAATAGCATTAACAATTGCAGCGTGAGGTGCGGACAAAGGAAGTTCTCCCACACCCGAAGAGCCTGTTGACCCATGAGGTCTTGGGGTTTCCTGATATATTATGTTTATATTGTCAGGTACATCCTTTATCTGAGGCATACCCGCTTTTGTAAAGCTTGTATGATAGTGAATATCCTCATAATCTTCAGTAAGTGCCAGGCCTATTCCCTGTGCCAAACCGCCGTAGATTTGTCCGTCAGTAACAAGTTTGTTGCCTACATTGCCTATATCAGCCACAATAGTTAATTTCTCAACTGTTGCTTTTCCTGTATTCATATTTACCTTAACTTCAGCCAACAAAACTCCATACATATAGTTGACAAAGGGATTACCTTGCCCTGTTTCAACATCCTGAGCAACACCCGGGTTAGACCATTTGCCCTCATATTTGGTTGGAAGTCCTGCAGCAACTACTTCTTCATAAGTCATATAGGTGCCGTCAGCTTTTTTAAGTGCCTTTACAAGATTTTCACAAGCAACCCTCGTAGCATTTCCTGTGGTTACCGTTGAGCGGCTTCCTCCGGCAGGGCCTGAATTAGGTGTCTTTTCCATGTCATTCATAACCAAACGAATCTGGTCAACTTCAATTCCAAGAGGCAATAAAGCATCATAAGCATGATAAAGGGTCCCCATATCCGCACCTTGTCCGTGGTCTTCCCATGAGTTGCCGACTGTTACTCCTTTTGGAGTTATTTCAGCCCAAGCTTCCGAGGTATCAACTCCATCCAAACCCGCACCATAAACCAACAAGGATATACCTGCTCCGTATTTATAATCGCCGCCTTCCTTATTCTTTTCCTCTGCATTTTTCTTTGCTTCCAGGTAGTGCGGTTTAATCTTATCCATAGCTTCTACCATACAATAAACTTCCGGTTGACACCCCTGAGGAGTTGTATCTCCCGGTCGGTAGACATTTTTATACCTTATATCAAATGGATCCATGCCTGTTTTTTCAGCTAAGATATCCATTAACACTTCTGAGGAGAATAAACTTTGCGGTGAACCGTATCCCCTGAATGCAGAGCCCCAAGCATGATTAGTTGCAACCGTGCGGCCCTTGCTTCTTATATTTGGTATATTGTAGCCGGCACCCATAAACTGAGTTCCCCTTAAGGTCAACAGGTCGCCAAACTCGCAATAGGCACCGTGGTCAACAGAGAAATCACCTTCCATAGCCTGAAGTTTTCCTTCTTCATCAGCCGCAAATTTTACGTTCATAAAGAAAGGAGATCTTTTCCCTGTATAGGAGAATTGTTGTTCTTGGGTAAATGCCAAATAGACAGGTTTCTTTGTAACCAATGTTGCCACACCCAAAAGGCCTTCAATTGTAGGGCTGAATTTATAGCCAAAAGTAGCCCCAGTGTTATTTTGAACAATAACATATTTTTCAGGATCAACTCCGATACCTTCTGCTGTCATCAAATGATGGAAATGCAATGCAATACTCTTTGAATGGACTATTAGTTTGCCATCTTCATCCATGTAGGAAAATCCCAAATCACCTTCAAGAGGCATGTGAGGCTGTCTTCCCACATAGAAATCATCCTCCACTGTGTATTTTGCAGCATCAAATATCGGCTTTGTTTCCTGACCTTTTATAACCCCGCATTCAAAATATACATTGGGTGTTCCGGGGTGTATCTCTATGGCATCCTCAGCCATTGCTTCCGGTGCACTCATGTAAGCCGGCAGGGGTTCAAGCTCAACTTTTACTTTTTTAGCTGCTTCCTCAGCTATGCGATGGTCTGTAGAAAGAACTATGGCAAGAGGGTCTCCGTATTGGAATACCTTTTTATCGCAAAGTATAGGTCTTTCTTTACCGTCACCCTTGTTCTGGGGAAATGCAAGCCCGTTAATTCTGTTGGTACCCGGTACATCCTTATAGGTCAGCACTCTGTATACGCCCGGCATGCTTTCGGCTTCAGATGTATCGATGGAAAGAATATTGGCATGAGAGATATTTGCCTGTACCAACTTGGCATGCAGAGTGCCTGCAGGTAATTTCAAGCCCAAATCCGCGCCAAAGTCCCATGTGCCTGTTACTTTTCCAAGTGCTGAAGGCCTTATATAACTTGTACCCTTCATGGTTGCACCCTTAGGCAGCTTAAACCACAAATCTTCTGTTTTTATTTCACCCCTCATCAGCTTGGCAGCATCCATTACTGCATCTACCAAAGGCTTATATCCGGTACACCTGCACAAATTTCTATGCTTTTGGAACCAGTCTCTTACTTCCTCCCTGGTTGGGTTAATGTTTTCCTCCAGCAAGCCTACAGCTGATACTATGAAGCCGGGAGTACAAAAACCACACTGGGCACCGCCGTGAACCATCCAGGACAACTGTAAAGGATGAAGATTATCTCTTGAACCGACACCTTCAATTGTTATAATTTCAGCATCCTCTTTAACATTTTTCATCTTTGTTATACAGGACCTTACCACCTTGCCGTCCAAAATAACCGAACAAGCCCCACACTCGCCTTTGTTACACCCAACCTTGGTTCCTGTTAAATGCAACTGTTCTCTTAAAAAATCCGATAATTTAGATTCCGGATCAATTACCGCTCTTGTTTCGACACCGTTAATGAACAATGTTCTTTTAAGCATATAAACCTCCTTAAATATATAATATTTAATTTCTAACTATTATATTGCAATTTCTATGCCTATTTTATGGTGTTGAAATATCAGTTATTAATATTATGCTTGTTCGATTTTTGAGCAGTCATATTTTTTTGCTGTTCGATTTTTGAACAATCTTATATATTTATATTGTATTTCTTTATTTTGCTGTACAATGTATTCCTTCTAATGCCAAGTAAGTCTGCAGAGTGGGTAATATTCCCGTTGCACCTTTTTATGATTTTTATTAAATGTTCTTTTTCTATTGATTCAATGTCTAAATTGTCCTCATCCTTATTGTCCTCCATATACTGACCTCTTTTGGCAAAGTAGTCAGTGGAAAATGTCTCCATATTTATTATCAGTTCAACTACATTTTGCAATTCTCTGATATTTCCCGGCCAGTTATATCTTTCCATAAGCATTAGGTTTTCTTCGGAAACTTTAACTGCATTTTTATTTAATTCTTTTGAAATTAAATTCATAAAATGCTCAACTAATATTCTGATATCGTTTTTTCTTTCTCTTAAAGGAGGTACATACAAAGGCAATACATTTAACCTGTAATATAGATCTTTTCTAAATTTACCTGATTCAACTTCCCTTTCCAAATCCTTATTAGTAGACGCTATAATTCTTACATCAACAGGTATTGCTTTTTTGCCGCCCAACCTGGTAATAAATCCTTCTTCCAAAACTCTCAGCAGTTTCACCTGCATGTCCAAAGGCATTTCTCCTATTTCGTCCAACAAAATCGTTCCTCCGTCAGCTAATTCGAATTTTCCCGGATTCCCGCCTTTCTTAGCCCCTGTAAAGGCCCCATCTTCGTAACCGAATAATTCCGATTCAATAAGCTGCTCGGGTATTGCGCCGCAGTTTATGGCAATTAAAGGATAATTATTTCTTAAACTGTAATTGTGAATGGATTGGGCAAACAATTCCTTTCCCGTACCGCTTTCACCCATAATAAGGACGGTTGAATTGCTGTCGGCAATTTTTTTCGCATATTCTGCGATTTTTATAAAGTTTTCATCCTCGCCGATAATTTTATCAAAACTGTATTTGTGTTTATGCTTTACATTGCTTTCAGTGCCGGCAATTTCCTTAAGAATATGTACTATTTCAAAGCAATCATCCTGCTGGCTGTAAATTTTTTTAACTTCCAGGTTGCACAAATAATTGTCTTTTAATGTAACAATATTGACATTTTTAAATATATGCTTATTTGTATCCAGCATACTTTTTATTTGATGCCAATCATTTATTAAATTATTAATGTTCTCCATTTTAAGCTTATTGTCCTTACCGAACATTTCAGCCGCCGCATCATTGTACATTTTAATACTGCCGTCTTCATCCGTAAATATAATACCCTCATTAACAATACTAAGAACCCTCTTAGCCGTATTATATTCATTTTTGCTTTTATTCTTAATCATCTCTTCAATTGATTTAGCAATTGCCACAACTATCCCCAAAGTATGGGGATGCACATTTTTGGTATAGCCTGTCAAATCCACTACACCTATTACATTTCCGAAGCTGTCTTTTATTGGTGCAGCCGAACAGGTCCATCTGCAGTAAGCTTCTATATAATGATCTTCGCCTGTTAACTGTACGGGATTTCCTGTTTTAATAACATAGGACATAGCATTGGTTCCGATATTTTCTTCATTCATATAGGCCCCGGGAATCATTTTTAAACTAAATGCCTCAGAAAGTATTTTTTCATCTCCCAATGCATTTAAAATACATCCTTCGCCGTCAGTTAATAAAACAAAGAAATCACTGCCTTTTGTAAATTTAATAAGCTCTTCGATATAGGGCAGCGCCGTCATAATCATATTTCTGTTTTTAAGCATAATTTTTTGCAAACTTGCATCACTCACTATGTTTTGGCTGTAAATCTGTTCTTTCTTTAATCCAAGCCTATTGCATCTTTCCTTGGATTCTCTTATTAAAGTTTTATAATCCCCCATTAATTGATCCCTCCGTATGCCTTCTCCCTTGGAATATAATGTCTTTACCCGTATTATATTACATAAATTTGATTTCTTCAACAAATTAAAAAAATGTGTCCGGTATTATCCAAGGCACATTTTTTTATGAATTATTCACTTTTTTTCTTCTTTGTAACTAATTCCGGTTGGGACATTATTGGTCTTATATAGGGTTCTGTTGGTATATAAGTGGGCTTTTCATCTTTTTTCTTTTTCTTTTTAACTTCTTTTTTAATGTTTTTTTCTGCCATTTCATTTGCTCCTTTATGTTTAAATTTATTTATGTCAAAAATTATTTGCACCTATATTATACTACAAATGAACAATAATGTATACTTATTTTAAAATTATGAAACTTCTACATACCCCTTCCAAATAAAGGCTGACTTTCTTTTTTTCTTTCTAAAACTTTCTTCAAATGGGCTTGTTCTTCTTTTAAAATAATTGCCATTTCCTCTTTTGCCAAATTAGGATAAAGTCTTTGCATCTCAGTTACAAATAAAACCGCATCCCTTTCAGCTCTTTCAGCTAAGTCAAATATTTGTGCCTTGGTAAATATTTTCTTTGCCTTTTCAACAAGTTCTTCATCAAATAAAACATTGCTTTCAACCAATAAATCAACATAGTCTGCATCGGATTGATCTAATTCCAGGTCCATCTTGTCTGAGAATTTATCAAACAAAGCCTTGTAAATTTTTTCGTGTCTTTCCTCATCTTGTGCCAACAATTCAAAAAATTGTTCACCTATCCTTGCTTCACTTGCAATTGCCCTATATAATCTTGTTGCTCCTGCCTCATTTTCTGCTATCGTTTTAAGTAAATTTCTTCCGTTCCATTTTACAGTGCTCATGTTACATCCTCCTTTTCAATATATAAATACTAATACCCCGTCAGCATTCTTTTAAACACATAAAAGGTTTTTGTCCATTATAATTTTGAATATGAGAAGAATTTAAGGTAAAGATATTTTACTTAACTGAAGAAGCACATAAAACTAAAGACAAATACTTTTCTTGTGAAGATGCACCTCTTGATGTCAATACTATAGGGACCCTTGCTCCTACAATCATTCCTGCCATTGTTGCATTTGCCATTTCAATCAGAGCCTTGCTCATAATATTTCCGGTTGTTATATTGGGAACCAATAGTATATCTGCTTCTCCCGTAACAGGACTATCAAATCCTTTAATTTTTGCAGATTCCTTGCTGAATGTTAAATCAATGGAAATTGGTCCTTCTACTATGCAATTTTTGATTTCACCTGATTGGTTCATTTTCTTAAGAATATCTGCATCAACAGCTTCAGGCATTTTAGGATTTACCGTTTCTACCGCTGCAAGAACTGCAACCTTAGGACATTCATATCCCATTGCAAGGAAAACATCAACAGCACTGTCAAGTATTTGCTTCTTTTCTTCTGCATTTGGATACATCATCATGCCGCCATCCGTTACAGCAATAAGTTTATGGTAGGCCGGAACCTCCATAATGGCAAGATGAGATATTACTTTGCCGGTTCTAAGTCCTTTTTCTTTATCTACAACAGCCTTTAATAGATCAGCTGTCTGAAGCTTTCCTTTCATTATAAAATCTGCTTTGTTTGCATTTATCAATTCTACTGTTTTTTCTGCTGCTTCCTTATCACTTTCTGTTGAAACAATACTGTTTAAATCATATTCAATATCAAGGTTTTTCAATATTTCCTCAATTTGTTCCTTGTTTCCTATTAATACAGGTTCAACCAACTTATCCTTAACTGCTCTGAAAACGGCTTCTAATGTATGCTCATCATGGGCGGCTGCAACAGCAACGCGCTTTTTTGAGCTATTATTTTGAACCTTTTCAATCAACTCTTGGAAATTTTTAAATTCCATTCTTACCTCCAAATATTTTTACTTTCCTTTACTTGTATTATTATATCATCATTTTCAAATACTTAAAATACTTTTTTATGATTGTTGCCTTAAGCGATAGCGAAGGATTCACAGCAATGACAAGGGGATGACCCGGACATGCCTAACTTCTAAAATTCAAGGCTCTCATTGAATTCAATACAGCTATAAATGTTACACCCACATCAGCAAATACTGCAGCCCACAAGCTTGCAAAACCGAATGTACTTAATATCAATATTAATATCTTTACTGATATAGCAAAAACAATATTTTGATTTGCAATTTTTAACGTATTTTTTGATATTTTAATGGCTGATGCTATTTTTGACGGCTCATCAGTCATGATTACAATATCGGCAGCTTCTATGGCCGCATCCGAGCCTAGACCACCCATGGCAACACCTACATCAGCCCTTGCCAACACGGGAGCATCATTAATACCATCTCCCACAAACATAAGCATTCCTTTTTTCGATTTCTTAGAAATTAATTCTTCTAATTTTTCAACCTTATCTTGGGGCAAAAGCTTAGCATAAACCTTGTCAATACCTAACTCCCCGGCTGTATTTTTGCCTGCTGACTCACTGTCACCTGTAAGCATTACAATTTCTTTTATGCCACTTTCCTTTAAGGTTCTTACAGCGCTAATAGCATCGTCTTTTATCTGGTCGGCAATCAAAATATATCCTGCATATACACCGTCACAAGCAACGTGGACAAGGGTTCCTTCAAGGGCTTCTTTAATGTATGGTATATTAAACTTTTCCATAAGTTTATCATTTCCAGCCATTACCCTTATGCCATCAACAAGGGCAGTTACTCCATGACCGGAAATTTCTTCAACATCGCTAATCAGACGGCTGTCAATTTCCTTTTTGTATGCTTCTTTTAAGGATAATGATATGGGATGATTTGAATAATTTTCTGCATAAGCAGCTAATTTTAAAAGTTCTTCCGACTGATTACCCTCTGAATGTATTTTTTGTACTTTAAAAACACCTTTAGTCAGTGTACCTGTTTTATCAAATACAACGACTTCGGTTTTAGCCATTGCTTCTAAGTAATTGCTTCCTTTTACGAGGATTCCGATTTTAGAAGCGCCGCCTATTCCCCCGAAAAAACTTAAAGGCACAGAAATTACCAAGGCACAAGGACAAGAAACAACCAGAAATGACAAGGCTCTGTAAATCCAATCACTAAATGCAGCATCATGAATAATAAGGGGTGGTACCAGAGCAAGTATTGCGGCTATTATAACCACTGCAGGTGTGTAAACCCTGGCAAATTTGGTAATAAACTTCTCGGATTTGGATTTCCTGCTGCTTGCATTCTCCACCAACTCCAAAATTTTACTCACCGTGGATTCACTGTAATTTTTTGTAACCTTTGCACTGATTAATCCGTTTATGTTAATACAACCGCTTAATAACTCGCTTCCTGCCGCAACTTCCCTTGGAAGAGATTCTCCTGTAAGCGCCGATGTATCAAGCATGGAATTTCCTTCGGTAACAATACCGTCAAGGGGGACTCTTTCTCCTGCCTTTACTATGATAATTTCACCTATTCCCACTTCTTCCGGGGATATGGTAACTAGCTCCCCATTTCTTAATACATTTGCATAATCAGGCCGAATGTCCATTAAATTTGCAATTGACCTCCTGGATTGTCCTACTGCATAGCTTTGAAACATTTCACCAAGCTGATAAAACAACATTACTGCCACACCTTCAGGAGCTTCGCCAATTAAAAATGCGCCTAAGGAAGCAAGAGCCATCAGGAAATTCTCATCAAAAACTTCACCATCTTTAATATTTTCAAAGGCTCTTTTGACTACATCCCCACCGGCTAATATATAACTAATGGCAAATAAAATCAGCCTTAATTGACTATAATCAACAATTATTGCAAAAACAAAAAATATTGAACTTATAATTAACCGCCATAGTAATTTTTTCATAAAGTTCTCCCCTTAAGCATTCTTAATTACTATTTGAGGTTCAAGTTTTTTTATTATTTTTGATGCATCATCTTCTATTTCAGGCATAAGCTCATCATCTGCCTCAATAATCAATTTCGCAGTTAAAAAATTTGACGTAACCTCATTTACCCCCTTAAGTTTGCTTATTCTTCTTTCCATCTTTGCTAAGCAATTAGCACAATCCAATCCTTCAAGCTTTAATACCTTTTTCATGTCTTCCTCCATAATATTTTCAAATTATCAGTTATATTTTTCTCTGATATGTTCCATTCCTTTTTCGTAAATAACTCTTACATGTTCGTCCTTCAATGAATAATAAACAGTCTTGCCATCTTTTCTGAATTTTACCAAATCAGCATTCCTCAAGGAACGAAGTTGATGGGATATGGCTGATTTGGTCATATTCAACAATACTGCAATATCACACACGCACATTTCACTTTCATCCAGCGCCCATATTATTTTCATTCTTGTACTGTCACCCAAAACTTTAAAAAAGTCTGACAAATCATAAATATCTTCATCATGGGGCATTCTTTTTTTAACTTCATTTACGATATCCCCATGGATTACCTCACAATCACATATTAAATCTTCATTTGCAATCAATTTATATCTCCTTTCCATAGTTGAATAGTTGTTCAATTGTTTAATTTATTATAGTTGAATATATACTCAATTGTCAATAAGATTTTAAAAAACTTATCATTCACCCACACCGGGACTTGATGTTTCTTTTTTCGAATCAAATTTATGTCTTCCATTTTTATCAACAATATAATAGCGGCTATAGGGAGATTTTATTTTTGTGATATGGTCACAGAGATACATTTAAAAGTCAAGTATCATAGGGATATACAAATTAAATAAATGTAATAAATGTGACTTAATCACTGCAATATAAATTGGGTTAAGTTAAAATAAAAGCATAATAAATCAAAAGGAGATTATAAACATGAATACTATAAAAATAACAGCAGATAACTTCGAACAAGAAGTATTGAATTCAAACAAACCGGTACTTTTGGATTTCTGGGCAGCATGGTGCGGTCCCTGCAAAATGATTTCACCCATAGTAGACGAAATTGCAAGCGAAGCTACAGATACTAAGGTAGGTAAAATTAATATAGATGAACAACCTGAATTAGCATCAGCATTTGGAATTATGAGCATACCTACATTAGCTCTTGTTAAAGGCGGAAAAGTAATAAATAAAATGGTTGGTGTAAGACCAAAAGCATCAATATTAAAAATGTTAGCATAACACTTTCTCCTCCAATAAAGTGTAATATATAAAACTCCCAAAAATCCTAAATTTGACCCAAGATTTAGAACCTAAAAATAATAAACATAGAACCTAAAGATATCAAACAAAAAAGGCAGTCTTAGAAGAAGCTGCCTTTTTTTATTTGAAATTATAATTTTTAGTGGTATAATCAAATAAAAAATATATAAATTGGAGAAACCATGAGCAGTTTATTATTAAAAATAATTGCACTTCTCACAATGATAATAGATCATTATGGGGCAATTTTTCATCCCAACATAATTATATACAGAATAATCGGCAGGTTAGCATTTCCTATTTATTGCTTCTTATTGGTAGAGGGTTATACTCATACAAGCAATATTAAAAAATATACAACAAGATTATTGATTTTTGCTTTAATATCAGAAATTCCTTTTGATTTAGCATTTTTCGGAGAAATAGGTTTTGTGCATCAAAATATATTCTTTACCCTTTTTATAGGATTGGCTGCAATATATCTCATAGAAAATAAAGATGAAAAATATAAATTTGATAAAACATTGGTTATTATAGCAGCAACAATTTTAGCTAGCCTTCTTAAAACAGATTATCAATTTATAGGTATTGTTTATATACTTTCATTCTATTTTACAAGAAATATGCCAAGGGGTAAAAGAATACCCTCCATAGCATTTATTATGCTGTTGATAAACCTGTCGGCAGGCTGGCTGCAGCAATTCTCTTTGCTTGCTCTAATTGCAGTTTATTTTTATAACAAACAGCCGGGATTTAAAAACAAATTTCTTCAAATGTCCTTTTATATTGTTTACCCGCTGCATTTGCTGATATTTTATTTGTTCAATAGATTGTAAAACACAGGTATCGTTACGATTAACGATTTTTGCCCAACCCGCTCCCGGGAACCCACAATACTTTTTAGATGAGCGAATGTTTGTCCAAAAGTTTATAATTAGCTTGCAATATATGGCTTTTATTTCATAATTGTGTAATATATTTGTTACATTTACCAATTGTACAATATATTGAGGGTTACATTACTAAAAATGTGGTGCTATAATTCCTCAGTAACTAAAAGTTAGTTAAGCGCTTCACCTGAGGTGCAGGGGGTTTATAGAATATATTTAAAAAGGAGAAACAAATGAAAAATAAAATTATAGCACTATCCTTATCAATGGTTTTAGCACTATCATCTACATCTGCATTTGCTGCAGACAAGGTAAATTATACAAACTTTAATATTTATGACATGTTAAGAAATTATGGTTTTTACTATGAAGAACCCGCCCCTTCACAAGAAGGAGCCGCTGTTGAAACAAAAGCAAACACAGCTGCAACAACAAAAGCAAGCACAGCTGCAACAACAAAAGCAAGCACAGCTGCAACAACAGCTCCTTCAACATCAAATTATGAACAAAAAGTTGTTAGACTTGTAAATATAGAAAGACAAAAAAACGGATTGGAGACACTTACTTAGGATTCTGCAATTTCCAATGTTGCAAGAATTAAATCAAAGGATATGTCTGACAATAACTACTTTGCACATCAATCTCCAACTTACGGAAGTGCAGGCAATATGTTAACACAGTTCGGAATCAAATGGAGTGCATGGGGTGAGAACATCGCTGCAGGGCAAAAAACTCCTGAAGAAGTAGTTAAGGCATGGATGAATTCAGAAGGTCACAGAGCAAATATACTTTCACCAAACTTTTCAAAAATAGGTGTAGGTTATGTAAACAACGGAAGACCAAACTGGACACAAATGTTCACGAATTAATCTACATTACAAGAGCCAAGGAAAATTTCCTCGGCTCTTTTTGACTATGTATGATAGCAGCAATATTAATTTAATTGCTTGATATTTTGCATTGTATATTACTCATTGCTCAGTCTGTCATCCCTGCGTCGTCCGAAATATCCTTTAATTTTGGCCTTGTGCTCATACATTTTCTTGTCTGCAATTTCAAATACTTCAAAAATATTTTCGCTGCCCGTGTATAAGTGATATCCGTAGGCAAAAACAATTTTCATATCATTCTTTTTATTGTATTCTTCAAGCAAATTCTGCAATTTCGCTAAAGCATCTTCAACCTGGATTATAGAGGAATTAAAACATAAGACACTAAATTCATCCCCGCCGATTCGATAGGGTGTACCCACATTGTCAAAGCTTTTCTGCAGGATTTTAGCTGATCTGTTAATAATTACATCCCCCTCTTCGTGTCCCATGCTGTCATTGATTTTCTTAAGGTCATTTAGATCTAAAACTACTATTGCAACACTTTTTTTACTTTTGCTTAACTGAAGCATCTTGTTGGTAAATGCCCTTCTGTTTTTTATACCGCTGGTCAAGTCGAATTTAAACTGAAGCTCCCTCAAAAAAATGTAATACAACATTAAAGATAAGGCTGCAGTGACCCATATCAGATAGTATTTAGGATAAGTCACTTGAATTATTATGGCTATTACAGGTAATATAAAAATCGATGATAAAAACACTATATCATCACTGTCGTAATCATCATCATTTATAAAAATAGCAATTATCAATAAAAAATAATAAAACATGCTTGTCGCTAATTGAATGAAAAAATAATCTCCCCTGTGGTATTGCCCTTGAGAGTCTATATAAAAAGTCCAGCCTGTCCAATATGAAAGAACAATAATAATAATATCAATTATTAAAGGAATTGCTAAAAATTTATTCTTTGAAAACTTTCCGCTGTCATTTAAACTTAATAAAATGTATACAATAACATTGGTATTTACAAATGCTAAAACCATAATAATTTTGTAAAGTAATATATAATTAACACTTCCTTGACTGATTATGTAGTATTCAATGATTTCGATTATTAAAGAAACTATGGTTAAGTAAGATGCAATTATAAAAACCTTTGTTTTTTGTTTATCTACCACAAAGTTTCTCTGTGATAAAGTAATAGTAAATATAAGCATTACTATTCCGATTATTTGCGTGGTTATTGAACTGATATACAAAACATCCCTCTATATTCTCATAATTCTGAGTGTAACATCCTCAGGTTTAATGACATTATACGCCACAATTTTATAATCTTCAAGACTATTTAAATTCCGCCATGTTTTTTCTATACCTTTCAGGCACAAATTGAAATTGCAAATCAATATTTTTTCTTTCCTTAATTGCCAAGTCTGTAAAATATTGTTTCCACAAATTTTGAATTCGTTTTTCATTTAATGAAAATTCAATATTATCAATTTTAATATTTTCTTTTATCTCCCAATTGTTGTCTGAATATATTACTGCCTTTTTTCTTTTTTCATCGTAAATAACAAATTTTTCGTATTTATATCTGTCTGCAAAATGATCTGCCAGCAAAATGCTTACATCATTGTCAGGAGCATATTTTGCAAATAAAAACCCTCCTATGTCTGAAAACCTAAGTATCCCAAGAATCCTGTGTTCTTCTTTTGCCACCCTCTTATATATCTCATTAATAGGAAACACCTTTTCGTGACTATAAAAATTCATGGTACTTCTTCCATATTTATACGCAAATATTAAGAAATTCAATATTATATTTTCTTTCTGAGGAACATTTGACAAGTAGCAGTAATAAATATGAATATATGCTTCTCTTGAAATTAATTTATTTATAGAATCGCCAACGATCTTTGCCTTCAATATGTCTGTTTCCACTATTTCTGATTGGTGTACTATTGACTGCTGATAAGAGTTGCTTTCATAAATTCCATCTGCTTTTTCTTTTTTATAATGATAATATACTGCTGTCATCAACCCTTCAAATGTACCATCGTATAAATAATTCATTTCATCCTCCTAATCCGGGAGCTTTTGTGTACCCCCTCATAGAAGTTCAAATATACTCATTTGTTTTTGAACTTCCTTCATTCTGATTTCAGTCTTTATTGCATCCGGCTCAAATTTTGCAGTGCCGTAATATTTTCCCTTTACTGTTATAAAATATTTAGCCCTTTTTAAAACTGTTTTCATTTTTTTAAGTGAATCATAGGACAATTCAGCATTTTTTCTTTCTCTTATTATTCTTTGGGCGCTGGTTACACCAAGCCCCGGTATCCGCAAAAGCTCTTCGTAGGATGCTTTGTTTATCTCTATGGGAAATCTGTCAAGATGCCTTAGTGCATACATCATTTTAGGATCAAATTCCAAATCAAGATTTGGCTCTATCTCAGTA
>CAZTXR010000020.1:0-1143 GCA_964617605.1 uncultured Clostridia bacterium
GTAGATCCCGGAATAATAATACCGTATGTTTCTCCTGAAAAACCGGAAACATCCATACCTGCTGCATATAAACCGGATATTGGGGTTCTTTCCTCATTTAAAACTTCACATCCGGTATTTATCCTTAGCCCGCCTAAAGTGTTCAGATTGTTGGCAACAATTTGGAACCCGTAAAATGGAGCTGTTTTTATCTCTTTAAGAAAGGCAGGATCCTTGCCATATTGCAAATCTTGACCATTGACACAGTATTGATTATAGGTATTGACTGTGTCGGTAAAGGTACTTGAATCAAGTCCCATTTGTTCAGCCAGACCTTCTATAGTGTCGGCTTTAAATACTTTAATATTGTCATTTGTAAGGGCTTTATCTATTTCGTCTTCTAACGAAGTCAGTTTCGTTCCCGGCATCAGAAATACTCCATAACCCATTATACAGCCCTCTTCAGCCAAACGATTCAATTGATCGCTGTCAAAAACAGTAAAAGTCTTATTCTGTGATAAAAGAGCATTGGATGCATTAGTGAAATGCATTGATATATCCTCATGTACATAGCGTTCAGCTTCTTCATTGACCCAAAGGTTGACCGGTTCCATGGCAGCTGCAGTATTTATTTGAGAATCTAATCCGGCTCCTGCCAAGGTAACACCAAGGGCACAAACCGTTATATCAGGATCAGCATATGCTCCAACCTCAGTTGCCATACGTATCCCATCTCCTGTAACAGATGGAACTCCTCTATGATATAGTTGTGAAAAGTCCATTGTAGATTTTTCCATCACCATAGTATTGTTAGCACCAAAACCTCCTGTGGCTAAAATAACGGCATCGCATTTAATGTCTAATTTGCTGCCATCTTTAGCAAGCGCATTAATACCGCTTACCTTTCCGGCATCCATTATTAACTTATTTCCTTCAGTAGATAAAAGAATTTCAATACCTAAAGATTCAGCCTTCCCTTTCATGACAGAGATGGGAGCCGCTCCGTGCTTATAATCACCGACCGGGGCATACACATGCCAAGTTTTTTCGAAATTACCCGGTGCTGTAACAGTAGCGAATTGAATTCCCATATCCAACATCCATTTAATATTATCTGCAGAATTATCAGCAATCATTTCCCAAAGTTTACTGTTTACTTTATAA
>CAZTXR010000020.1:1153-10698 GCA_964617605.1 uncultured Clostridia bacterium
CCGTATTAAAAACGTGGATAAACAAAGACTTTGTATTCAATGGGAAGTATCTTATTAATATCAGCATCTATGCCCAATTCCTGTTGCTTAACACTCCCAACCGCAAATACACCTTCGGCTACATTTGTGTTACCCCCTAGAAAACTAAGTTTTTCTAATAAGATTACCTTGGCACTGCCCTCTGCCGCTTCAATTGCTGCCGATAGGCCTGCCATTCCACCTCCGACTACAACGATATCAGCTTCTTTTTGTACAGAACTTTCCGAAGCGCTGTCAACTGACGAAGTATCCGTGTCTTCAGGCTGGGATGATGTATCTTCAAGCTGGGGTAATGTGTCAGATTTGGTGCTGCAGCCAATAAAAACCAGACACAAGATAATCACCAAAGTTATTAAACGTGTAAATATTTTCATTTTCTTCAACCTCCTAGCTTTAATATAATTAATATTTTAACATAATCAATCTTTCATTGGAAATTGAAGTTTGTAATCACATTATTATGAAACCCTATAATGGAAGGTCAGAACTATCAGAGGCACATTGAAAATGTTGTTTAATAATTCGGCGGAACAATACAATTGATGGATTGTTATTATCTTTATTCCAAGCCAAAACAAAATCATTGTACAGCTTATCCTTAAGTGGAATTTGAACAACCGCATCTTCGTATATAAATGATGCAGGGTGTAATACAACTCCATTCCCTGCTGCTACTAATGCCATAGCTTCTTCATAATTGCTTACATAAAGGATATCAGAAATGCCAGCTACTTTAAGATAATTCTGTACCCTTCTTGATCCTTTGGGCAAATAAGTCTCATCCAGAAGGATGAACCGTTCTTTTTGAAAGTCACTTAGACTAAATGCCTCTCCACTGGCATATGGATGTTCATTGGATGCAAAAACGCAAATAGGCTCTTGAAACAGAAATTGTGTTTCTATTTTGGGGTTACCCTCCACTTCCCTTCTTTCCAGAATAATAACATCAAGCATGAGATTCAGCATACTGTTAATAAGTTTTGTATACCCTCCAATTTGTACAGATATATCAACATCAGGGTATTTACTGCTGAACTTTCTTATAATATGAGGAATTGATATCCAATCCACCGGACCGTGATAACCTATCTTTAGCACCCGGTTATCTTGTGAAACTGCCAATGCGTATTCGACTGCGGCATAATATTTGTTAATTAATTCTTTAAATTCTTTAGCCAGAACTTCACCGGCAGGTGTAAGTTTCACATCCTGTTTGCTTCTATTGAAAAGCTGTATACCTAACTCATTTTCAATAGAACTTATATGAGCTGTCATAGTAGGCTGCGATATAAACCGCATTTCAGCTGCACGAGTAAAATTTAGTTGTGATGCCAAACATAAAAACGATTCAATCTTATGTAAATCCAAAATATCCCTCTTCTCATATTAAAGTCTGTTATATTTTTTAATTGATCTTCTAACCACCTTAATACCTTATTATTAACTATTATACATTTTAATCTTATTTACTACAATACAAAATAAACAAAGGACACTGTCTTAAAAAACTAATATATGTTTCAAGTCTGAATATATAGGGTAATTATGAATATACAAAATTACTATGTCGATAATAAGCTAAATAAACATTAGGAGGAAAAATGATGGACGTAAAAAAAGGTATAAATAAATTTTTCGTGGGTGAATCTGAAGATTTAATATTGGCTGAAATGTGTTATGTCATTGATGGGGATGTAATTGTAATTGAACATACAAAGGTATCTGAGGAATTAGGGGGAAAAGGTGTGGGAAAACTTTTACTGAATGAATTAGTCAGCTGGGCAAGAAAAGAAAATAAAAACATAAAACCGGTTTGCCCCTATGCTGTAGCTCAAATGGAGAAAAATATAGAATATCATGATATATTGGTAAAAAATTAGGGGGTGTTTTGTTGAATAATATAAAAATCGATGATTCAGCTAAATTGATAGGCACAATGAAATTGGGAAGTCATTCATATGTAGCTCAAGGCTCAATTCTTCGCTCTTTTGATAATTCGTTGATTATTGGAAATTCAACTTGGGTTCTTGAAAATTCGGTGCTTATCGGGACAAGGGAGCATCCTTTAACTGTCGGCAGCAAAACAGTATTTGGACACAAGTGTATTGCTATTGGGGCAACCATAGGAGATTTGTGTGAAATCGGAAATGGGGTCATCATTCTTCCGGGTTCTAAAATCGGTAATATGTGTATATTTGGAGAAGGGACAATTGTTCCTGAAGGTATGCTTATAGCTGAGGGCTCTGTAGTGGTGGGAAGGCCTGCAAGGGTAATAAGAAACATTACCGAAGATGATAAAAATATGATAAAACGAATGAGAAATAATGATATTTCATTAAGTCCTTTTGAAGAAAATATATATATGGATACAAAGGAAGGTGAAGAAATGGGTAAATTATATAATTTCGGAAACAAATATCCTCAGGTTGATGAATCTGCATTTTTGTATGATGGTGCTGAAATAACCGGCGATGTTAAAATAGGGAAAAATTCAATTATAGGATCCGGTGTGAAAATTATAGGGAATTCTCACGGACCGGTCATAATAGGGGATAATGTCCATATTCTGGAAAATTCTGTATTGCACTTATTGCCGGACAATGAATTGATTATTGAAGATAATGTAACCATAGGTCCCTCATCTATAATCCACGGCACAAGCATCGGCTCAAACAGTATAATAGAATCCGGAGCAATCGTTTGTGATTACAGCAAATTAGGAAGCAACACCTTGGTTAAAGCAGGCTCTCTTGTGAAACAAAGAAGTATTTTTGGGGACAATGCAATATTAGAAGGATTCCCGGCAAAAGTTATGGGGGAAAATTCCGAACTCCTAAAAAGACCCTCTTGGGCATTATAAATATAAAAACAAAAGAGAAGTAACTCCCCAAAGACAGGGATTGCTTCTCTTTTTTAGTTTTGAAATTCTTCTATGAAAATATCTTTTCATTCATTTATCTTTATTTCTATTTTGCCAACTCATATGATATGTCTCTTATCAATTGCTCGAATTCTGCTACATTTGTTTCATTTGATGCAAAGCATACCACAAAGGGCTCCGGTGCATAGACTATTCCCACATCATGGGTGATGCCGTCATCTTCCCCGGTTTTGTGGGCAATTAACAAATTAGGAAGCTTGCCCGGGATTTTGTGATTGATTTGCTGCTGATATAGAATTTCTAAGATATCGTCTGAAACATTTTCATTTACAAGGGTTTTGTTGTATATTTGTTCTAAAAGCATTCCGATTTCTTTTGGTGTAAATAAGTTTTGCAATCCTTTTTTGCTTGCTTCACTATCATATAAAAGTCGTTTAAGCTTAGTATCTTTCAATCCCATTGCTATGAATTCTTCCGATAGTTTTTCTATTGTAAAGTGTTTGATTAGGACATTGGTTGCAGTGTTGTCACTGATTGTAATCATTAGTTTGCACAGAGTTTGTATGTCTACTTTAGGTTCATCGGTAAATGAATATAAGGCGCCGCAGCCCGGGACCTTGTCGCTGTTATTGACTTTAATTGAATCAGACAAATTTATATTGCCTTTTGCCGCTTGACTGTATGCAACTGCCAATATGGGAAGTTTTATCACGCTTGCCGCCATAAATGTTTCATTTTCGTTAAAGGCAATTATTTCATTTGTAATAAGGTTTTTGTAATAGAAGCCTACTTTGCCTTTGGAGTTTTTTAGGTTCTGAAGAATATTTGACATAGGATTTCCTTTCATAAATGTATTCTTGTTTGTCTTTATATTGATAATTATAGCATGATTTTTCATACTAATCTATATGTTATGATGCAATAATCTTTTACCGGAAAGCACTTTATGGCCTCGTATATAGCAATAAAAATTCTCTTTTCATAAACAATAAATGTTTCTTGCATATAATATATTAATAATATTGTTAAGTGGCTTAATTTTTTATAGAAAGGAATAATATAATGAATGATAGATATCAACATCAATTGGTTGTCAAAAAATATCCTGTGTTTCAAATGTTAAAAACTAATGATGCAGTCGGATTTGTAAGGCTTTATATTATTAATCAGATAACCAAGAAGCCCATACCTTATTCAACAATCACAGTATATGTAACTGATAATGCAAAAAGAGATATTCCGATTATGCACTTAGTTACAACCTTAAATCCTGTAAGAATTGAATTGCCAATTGCAGCTGCTATTGGAACCAAAACTTCAGGTCCTGAATATGAATTTACAACCTATAATATAAGCATAGATGTTTTTGGGTATTTTAAACACATTTTTTATGATATTCGTTTGTTTCCAGATACAACTGCTGATTTCACCATAGAATTGGTTCCCATTACTCATGTTCAGCTGCAGCCTACCATTGAGAGAAGGATAGAAATCCCCCCTCATCCCAGGGATGTGCAATAAGAGCCGGAAATCATGCATATGCAATAAAAAAAACGGGTATTTAGTCTTTATTATGTCCCGTTTTTTTATTCTTCTTGGCTTAAGCCACTTCAAATGCACCTGTGTACAATTGATAGTATTCGCCTTTTTGTGCAATCAAATCATCGTGGTCGCCCCGCTCTATAATTTTTCCTTGATCCAGTACCATGATGGCATTTGAATTTTGGATTGTAGACAGGCGGTGGGCTATTACAAATACTGTACGACCTTCCATCAAGGCATCCATGCCACTTTGAACTATGGTTTCTGTTCTCGTGTCAATGCTTGAAGTTGCCTCATCCAATATCAGGACAGGGGGATTTGCAACAGCTGCACGGGCAATTGCCAACAACTGGCGCTGCCCTTGAGACAGGGAACCTCCGTCTCCCGTCAATTCGGTATCGTAGCCTTGGGGCAACTGGCGGATAAAGAAGTGGGCATTGGCTAATTTAGCTGCAGCTATAACTTCTTCGTCAGTAGCATCTAATTTGCCATAGCGAATATTTTCTTTAATTGTTCCGGAGAATAGGTGCGTATCTTGCAAGACCATTCCCAGCGACCTTCTCAAATCATCCTTTTTGATATCCTTAATATTAATACCGTCGTAAGTGATTGTTCCTTCTTGAATATCGTAAAAACGATTAATGAGATTGGTGATTGTTGTTTTTCCGGCACCTGTAGCTCCCACAAAGGCAATTTTCTGTCCGGGTTTTGCAAAAATATTAATATTGTGAAGGATGGTTTCATTGTCATTATATCCGAATGTTACATCCTTGAAACGAACATCACCTGTCAGTTCAGTATATACCGGTCTGTTTCCGGATGTGTCTTTCCAGGCCCAATGACCTGTCCTTTGACTTGCTTCTTCTATTTTACCGTCTGCATTTTTTGTAATATTGACTAATTGTATGCTGCCGCAATCTTCTTCCGGTTTTTCTTCAAGGAGCTTAAAAATTCTTTGCGCTCCTGCCAAGGACAGTATAATGGAATTAAACTGTTGTGATATTTGGGAAATAGGCATTGTGATACTTTTTGTAAATTGAACAAATGAAGCAATGCTCCCTATTGTCAATGATGTTACTCCTGTAATGGAAAAAATTGTTCCTACCACTGCCGTCAACAAGTAAGTGAAGTTTCCTATATTCCCCATTATGGGCATCAATATATTGGCATAAGTATTGGCCTTCGTTGCATTTACTCTTAAATCTTCGTTTAATTTGCCGAAGTCAGCAATTGCCTCTTTTTCGTGATTGAATACTTTTACTACTTTTTGGCCTTCAATCATTTCCTCCACATAGCCGTTTAAGGCGCCTAAGGCGGATTGCTGGATAAAGAAATAACGGCCGCTTCGGCTTCCTAAGAAGCGAACTACGAAAACCATCAAACCCACCATCATAAGAACAAACAAGGTCATGGGAATATCAATTATAAACATAGCAATTATTATGGATACTACAGTAAACAATGCCGAGAATATTTGCGGCACTGACTGGCTTATCATCTGTCTTAAGGTGTCAATATCATTTGTATAGTGGCTCATAATATCGCCTGTTGCATTGCTGTCGAAATATCTTAAGGGCAATTCTTCCATGTGGGAGAACATTTCATCCCTGATATCTTTTATTACTCCTTGAGCTACGGTAACCATGGTACGGTTGTATATATAGGTAAAGCTTGCACCAGTAATGTACAAAGCAGCCATAATGCCGATTATATGCGCTAAATTTGAGTAATCAGGGCTTGCCTGAAAGAGCAGCGGTGCAATGTAATCATCAATCAGGGTCTTTGTAAAACTTATACCTATGGCATTTGTCCCTGCACTGATTATGATGCTGGCAGCCACAAGAACAAGATGAAACTTATACTTCTTTAGTGCGTAAGAAAAAATTTGTTTTATTATTTTTAAGGGATTTTCGACTTTTTTACCTGTTAATTTTCTATTCATTGATAACCCCTCCTTTTGTCTGAGAATTATAAACTTCTTGGTAAATTGTATTGTTTTTGAGCAGCTCTTGGTGACTGCCTATTCCGTTGATTTTTCCTTCATTTAATACGACAATATGATCCGCATTTTGGATGGAAGAAATTCTCTGGGTTACAATAATCTTTGTTGTGTCAGGGATTTCTTCTGCAAAGGAACGTCTGATATAGGCATCGGTCTTTGTGTCAACTGCACTGGTGGAATCATCCAAAATAAGAATTTTAGGTTTTTTAAGCAGTGCCCTGGCTATGGTAAGCCTTTGTTTCTGGCCTCCTGATACATTAGTTCCCCCTTGATCTAATATTGTTTTATAAGAATTGGGGAATGATTGTACAAAACCATCAGCCTGTGCTAATTTTGCCACACGTATAATTTCTTCTTCCGAGGCATCTTTGTCGCCCCAACGTAAATTTTTTTCAATAGTTCCGGAAAACAGGGTGTTTTTTTGCAAAACCATTGCAATTTGATCTCTCAGTGTAACTAAATCGTAGTCTTTGACATTGCGGCCTGATACAATAACCTCACCTTCCGTTGCATCATACAACCTTGGGATTAATTGAATGAGGGAGCTCTTGCCGCTTCCTGTACCGCCTATAATACCGATTGTTTCCCCGGATTTTATTTTCAGGTTGATATTGCTCAAGTCCGGCTCTTCCGATAATTTATTGTAATAGAAGCTAACATTTCTAAACTCGATATCTCCGTTTTCAATAGAGTATACAGGATTTTCAGGATTTGCAAGACTTGCTTTTTCATTAAGAACCTCTGCAACTCTTTCCACTGAGGCTTCTGAAATTACAATCATAACAAAAATCATTGAAATCATCATTAAGCTGTTTAAAATTTGCATCATGTAGGTGATGAAACTTGTCAACTGGCCTGTTGTCATGCTCCCGCCTACAACTTGTTTTGCCCCAAACCAATAAATGAGCAAGAGGGTGGAATAAATAGCTATTTGCATAAGGGGGCTGTTTAATGCAATAATTTTCTCAGCCTTCACGAAAAGTCTCTTGATATTTTCGGAAGCATCTTTAAATTTCTCAATTTCCCAGTCTTCCCTTACAAAAGATTTTACCACTCGCACACCGTTGATATTTTCTTGAACCGTTCGGTTTAAGCGGTCGTATTTTCTGAAAACATCTATAAAATAGGGGTGTACCTTATATATAAGTCCTACCAATACCCCTCCCAAGATAGGTATAATCAATAATATGTTCAGTGCCAATCTTAAATTTGTGTAGCTTGCCATAATAAATGCAAATATAATCATAAAGGGTGCTCTTATAATGGTTTTTAAAATCATTTGAAATGCCATTTGTATATTTGAAATATCTGTTGTTAACCTTGTAACTAAACTTGACGATGAATACTTGTCTATATTGTCAAAATCAAATGTTTGGATGTTTTCATAGATATCTTGTCTGATGTTTGATGAAAAGCCGACTGCCGCATCAGATGAAAATTTACCTCCCAAAACACCGAAGGACATTGACAGGCATGCAATGCCAAACATTAATCCTCCAATTTTTAAAACATATTGAATATCTCCCGTCATTAAACCTTTATCTAAGACTTTTGCCATTAAAAAAGGTATGAAAATCTCTGCTGAAACCTCCAAGGCCATAAAAAGCATGGTTAAGAAAGCCGGCTTTTTATATTGCCTGATTGATTTCGCTAATGTCTTGTACATATATTTTGTCTCTCCTTTTATTTCTGTCTGTATTCCTTTTCCATTAAATCGTATATCTTATGAATTGTTTTTATTGTAATGTCAATATCCTTATCAGGTATGTCCCCAAGCAGATCAGTATTTTTCTTATGAAAGGCATAAATTGATGATTTATATAAATCTAAGCCTTTATCGCTTAACTTAATATTAATAACCCGTTTATCCTGGCTGTTTTCTTCTTTTGTTATATAGCCCTTTTCTTCCAAAGTATTGATATCCCTTGTAATGCTTGGCAATGTAATATTAATGGCTTCCGCAACATCGCTGATTCTAACCTCTGCGGACTTTAAGGATAAGTCATAGCAGATTTTTATAAGATACATATGTCTTCTTTGCAGCTCAGTCGGCGGCTCCGGCAAAAATTGGACAGTACGTTTTGCCTGCATACATGCATGAATATAGTCTTCCGATAATTTAATATCCATCTTAATCTCCTTTCAGATAGATTACTCTTGGTAATTACCAATGATAAGTATTTTATCATGGAAAATATCAATGTCAATAGGAAATTTCAAAAAATTAAAAAATTTTTTAAAATTCTAAAAATCCCAAAATTAATTTTAAAGAAGAAAAAGTTTATAAGATAAAAACAAAAAACAAGTGAGCGCTTTTTCACCTGTTTTTTGTTTTTATATCTGATCACAATTATTGATATGATGTCCTTCGCTTCCGTTCAGGGCGACACAGTGGTCTCAGGATGACAGCGTGGAGTATTCCTTTTAATAGAACAATCCTACGGCAATCATACCGGGAATCAGTGACAATAAAGGCAATACCAATGATAAGATGAAGAAATATTTATATCCTTCTTTATGTGTAAGACCGAATATTGTCAATATTGTTACTATTGCACCGTTGTGAGGAAGTGTATCCAAACCGCAGGTAGCAATGCTTGCTAAACGGTGAAGTGCTTCAGGATTTAAATTCATGCCTGCATATTTAGGCAATAATGATTCCATGGCAATTCCAAGTCCACCTGATGCAGATGCTGTAATTCCCGCCAAAGAAGTAACCCCTAAAGACCATGAAACATATGGTGAGCCCGGTGTGTTGTTTATTATTGCATCTACTATGATGTTAAAGCCTTCTACTGATGCAACAACTGAACCGAATCCAACAACGGCACAAGTAGCTATTACAGGCAATCCGCTGTTTGATGCTCCTAGGCTCAATGCTTCCACAACATTCGGAATATGTTTGTACATTAATACTATACAAGATATAACACCAAGTGATAAAGCGAAAAATACGTCAATTTTAAATACATTTAATGCTACAAGAGTGATGATGATTGGTGCTATGGCTATAAAAGGGTTTGGTAAATTTGAATCATCCACTGGTTCAATTTTAAGAAGTGCAGGTTTTACAAATCCAAT
>CAZTXR010000020.1:10798-13379 GCA_964617605.1 uncultured Clostridia bacterium
GGATACATTATAGGCATCATAACATAAACAATTACCCATGTGCTGATACCGCCGTATACCAAAACCGTAGTAACAAACCACAAGCCGAAAAACAATACTAAAAGATTTTTTTCGCCTGTTATTTTCATAATTGAGTTAGAAATGGATTGAGCTGCTCCGGATACTTCCATAACCTTTGCAAATACCGCTCCTCCTGCCAACATTAAAAAGAATTTTCCTGCCCAGTTGCTAAATCCCACCATATATGCTTTATAGAAGGTTTCATATAAAGGTGCCCCGGAAAAAACAATTACTATTAAGCTTGCTAAAAGGGAGGCTATTATAACATTCCAACCACGAAGTGCTAAAAATATCAATAAGATAACACCTATTACAATTCCAATAATACTCATAAATTTTTACCTCTTTTTATATTTAATTTTTTCACTATATTGGTGTAAAATAAATGCTATATATTTATTTTACACCAATATCCTATATTTTTTAAAAATTCTTTTCCTATTTGTTGTATAACATTTTTACTAAATATTTGTTTAAATCCGCAGAAAGTTTTTCTTGTTCTTCCTTGGTCCATTTCTGGAAGCCTTCACCTGTTTTAAATCCTAATTTACCTTCTTCAATCAATTGAGTCAGATAAGGGGATGGTTCATGGCTGTCGCACAAATCGCTTAAAACATTTTGATGAATGCTGTAGGTTAAATCTGTTCCAACCATATCTGCATTTTCCAGGGGTGCCAGCTGAGGCAATCTTAAGCCGAAGGAATATTTAACTGAATCATCAACTGTTTTAGCATCTGCTATCCCTTGTTCAACAATATATACTGCTTCTCTCCACAGGGCGTGTTGCATTCTGTTTGCTATAAAGCCCGGAACATCTTTTTTGCAGAGCACAGGTTTTTTGCCTACTGACTCAAAAATTTCCATCATTGTCTGTGCTGTTTCATCTGAAGTTGCATCAGATTTTATTACTTCTACAAGGGGAATTAGATGAGCAGGATTCCAAAAGTGAGTTCCTACAAAACGCTCCCTGTACTTTAAATCTTGTGAAATTTTAGAAGGGCTCATAACTGATGAATTTGTGCAAAAAATTGTGTCTTTTGAGCAACGTTCTTCCAAGCTTTTGAACACTTGACGTTTAAGATCCATATTTTCAAACACTGCTTCTATTACCAGGTCTGCATTTTTGATTGCTTCATGCTCAAGGTCTGTTGTAAAATGAACTCTCTTTAAGCGTTCTTCCACTTCTTCCGCTGATATTATTCCCTTTTCAACCAATGCCAAAGTATTTTTTCTGATACCTTCTCTTGGCTCCTGATCTTTAGAATCATATAATGTTATTTCATAGTTAGGATTGCTCGCCATTACATAGGCAATATTTTTGCCCATTAAACCTGCACCGCAAATTAAAATATTTTTAATATTGTTCATTTTGTTTCCTCTCTTATTGATATAATGCCTTATTTTCTTAATCCTAATATTTCTCTTGCATCATCAGGACTGGCAACTTCATTGCCCACTTCTTTGATAATATTTGCAGTCCTTGTTACAAATTGAGCATTTGATTTAGCTAAAACTTTAGGTGCAAATATTACATTGTCTTCCATTCCCACACGCACGTGGCCGCCCATTGCTATGGCAGTAAGCATTATAGGTAAATGTCCCTTGCCTATTCCAAGTGCTGACCAAGTTGAACCTTCAGGAATTAAATTTTTCAAGTAGACTAAATTTTCTACTGTTGCTGCAGTACCGCCTGCCGCTCCCAAGACAAACTGATAGTGAAGGGGTGCTTTTAAAACTCCTTTTTTAAGGTAGTAAAGAGAGTTGTAAATCATGCCTGCATCAAATATTTCTATTTCCGGCTTAACTCCGTATTCCTGCATTGTTTGTCCCAATTCTTCCAGGAATTTAGGATGGTTGATGAAAAGACTGCTGTGCATCCAGTTCATTGAACCGCAATCATATGATGCTAATTCCGGTCTGATTGATTTTAAATGTGCTTGTCTTGTTTCATCTGTTGCGTTTAAATCTCCCGATGTTGTCAAATTAAGAACTATGTCGCATTTTTCTCTTATTAAAGCAACTGTTTCTTCAAATTTGTCCTTGCTCATTGTTCCTTTGCCTTCATCATCTCTCATATGAAGATGAGCGATAGCAGCGCCGGCCTGATAACATTCATAAACATCTGCTGCTATTTCTTTAGGTGTTAAGGGAACATTCGGGTTATCTTTTTTTGACGGCCATGCTCCTGTAGGAGCAACCGTAATTATTGTTTTCATAATTTGCCTCCAATTTATTTTACTCACATTCATATTATGCAAAAGCCGTGCCAAGATATTTTTTTATGAAATATTTTTTTTAAGTGTGTAATTATTGCGTACTTTCAAGGTTCTTTTATGGCTTAATCTTTCTTCATATATGTGGAGATACAGGAATATATAACTTAAGTTATATGCCCTTAATACAAGAAAATTCTGTTAAAATATAAGAAACCATTAAAATTTCAGACATATTGGCAATTGTTCTAATTATAAAAGAACTATAACCAAAGTTATGATATTATAACTTTGGTTATAGTTCTGAA
>CAZTXR010000020.1:13479-15006 GCA_964617605.1 uncultured Clostridia bacterium
AACGCAGTGAAGAATCTCAGCTCTAATTTATATTAAGGGTCTTGCACTTTTTCCACAAGGCCGGTTGGCTTAAACCCAATACGGCAGCAGCCTTATTTACTGAGCCATGTTTTCTTATGGCCTCAATTATTAAATCCTTTTCCAATTTTTGCACTATATCTTTCAGGCTTTTGTTATCTGTTTCAATTTTTCCAAGCCCATTTTCTACTTCCAAAATAGAAGCTATGCTCTTATACTTTATAATGCCGTCCGTGTTTATAACAACCATTCTCTCAATTAAATTCTCCAATTCCCTTATATTGCCCGGCCATTTGTACTTTATGAGCAGATCCATAACTTCAGCTTGAATAATTGCATCTTTCCCGTATTTTTTATTGAATTTATTTAGGAAGTCCATGGTTAAATCGTGAATTATACCCTTTCTTTCCCTTAAGGGTTTTACATTGATTGGTACCACATTAAGTCTGTAGAACAAATCTTCCCTAAAGCTTCCCTTTTTTATTTCTTCATATAAATCCTTGTTGGTAGAAGCTATTACTCGTATATTTAATTTTATGGCTTTATCGCCGCCAATTCTTCTTATTTCTTTGGTCTGCAGCACCCGTAAAAGCTTTGATTGCAGACTTAGATGCATTTCTCCTATTTCATCAAGAAGTATTGTCCCCTCGTTTGCCAACTCAAAGAGGCCTATTTTCCCGGACTTTTTAGCATCGGTAAAGGCTCCTCCTTCATAACCGAAAAGCTCTGACTCCAAGAGTTCCTCCGGAATTGCCGCACAATTTACCTTTATGAAGGGTTTATTTACTCTTTCGCTTTTATAATAAATTTCATCTGCCAAAACTTCTTTTCCTGTTCCCGATTCCCCCGTTATTAGGACAGTTACATCTGTAGCGGCTATAGTTTTTATCAGTTCCATAGTTTCATTCATTTGATCGTCAACAACCAAGTTGTTGGAAACTTGTTGCTTTCTCAAATAGTCCAGCTCTTGGTCTGCTTTTTGCTTGTCTTCGTTTAATTTAGCATTTATAAGCTCTAATTCTTTTAAGTCGCTGATGTCCCTGTTGTTTATTACAACTAATTTTACATTGCCCTCTTCGTCAAATATGGGGCTGCCCGATACAAGCACATCCTTGTTATTGCCTACAATTTTCCCCAAGGAATTAACCGGTTTCTTTCGAGCCAGCACTTCCATGGTTACAGCACCCTTGTAAAGACCTTCCTCGGATATTTCTTTAACAGTTCTTCCTATTAATTTTTCTTTAGGTATTTCCGTATTTTTCAAATAGGCCTTGTTGACAAATATAGTCTTTCCATTGCCATCAGCTATATAGATGCCATCATATAAATTATCGCTGATTTCCCTGAAATCTAAATAGTTATCCATGAAATCACAGTATATTTCATTTATTTTTTCAAATTTTTCTTTAGCGGATTTTTTAGTATCCCCGTCAGTTTCTCTGCTGTCAATCAGCTTATATAAGTCCTTCAGCTCCTTATGCAAGCTGATTATTTTTTGTTCATCTCCCA
>CAZTXR010000021.1:0-14545 GCA_964617605.1 uncultured Clostridia bacterium
ATTCAGTGCTGCCTTTTTGTCTGATATGCACAGTTTGGGTTTTAGGATCCCATACCGTTTCATAGTTCAGTGACTCTGATACAGGTTCGCCGTTAATGGTAACATGAAAGGGGCGTGACAATGCAAGTTCATATGTAATAAATGCTGAAAGGACAAGAGCAAGCAAAAGAAAAAGGAAATATTTTATTTTCATTCTATTCATCTCCCGAAATAGTATTAATTTATCAGACGAAAATTTTAAATTTATGTTCCATTATATAAAATAATTATTAATATCTTAAGGAAATTATGGTAAGATACTCTTATATTAGAAGAAGGAGTGATTATGTGTTAAATAAACAATTGATAGAAGATACCCTTGCGGCTGCCTTGTCTACCGGCGGTGATTTTGCGGAAGTTTTTGTGGAAGACCGAACTAACAACGGTATTGTCATGATTGGCGGCAAGGTTGAAAGCACTATGTCCGGCAGGGATTATGGAATAGGTATCAGAATATTTAAGGGATTTAACAGTATTTATGCATATACAAACAAATCGGACAGAGATACTTTGATAGAAACCGCTAAAAAGGCTGCAGCAGCCGTGGAAGGAAATACCCTTGATCTGACTTTAAACCTAAAAAAGGAAGATGTTAAAAATATTAACATCATACAAATAGATCCGTCCAAGGTAGATAAAACAAAAAAGGTTCAAATAATGCGTCAAGCTTACGAAAGTGCCTTTAATTATGATGAGCTGATTACACAGGTTACTGTAAATTACACGGATTACATACAAAATATAATGGTGGCCAACTCGGAAGGCTTGTGGAAAGAGGATAGAAGGGTTCGTTCAAGGCTTGGAATATCGTCAGTGGCCGGTAAAAATGGAGAAATGCAGTCAGGCTTTTTCGGACCGGGGGCAGCTAAAGGTTATGAGTTTTTTGAAAATCTTGATATAGATTATTATGCCAAGGAGGCATCAAGAATTGCGGTTACAATGGTGAATGCCAAGTACTGCCCCAGCGGCAGAATGCCTGTAATAATCGATAACGGATTTGGGGGTGTTATATTCCATGAAGCGTGCGGCCATGGCTTGGAGGCAACGGCAGTTGCAAAAGGACTTTCAGTCTTTGCGGGAAAAATCGGACAGCAAATTGCATCTCCTTTAGTTACTGCCATAGATGACGGCTCTATTCCCAATGAGTGGGGCTCTTACAACATAGACGATGAAGGAAGAGCTTCGCAACGCAATGTCTTAATAGAAAACGGAATACTTAAGGGCTATATGATTGATAAATTAAACGGAAGAAGAATGAACATGGATGCTACAGGTTCATCAAGACGCCAGTCTTACAGATTTGCACCCACTTCACGAATGTCAAACACCTTTATTGATAATGGAAAATCAAGGCCTGAAGAAATATTTGCAAACACCGAAAAAGGGCTATATGCAAAATATATGGGTGGAGGTTCGGTAAATCCTGCTACGGGAGAATTTAACTTTGCCGTAATGGAAGGTTATATAGTTGAAAACGGAAAAATAAAAGAGCCTGTCAGAGGAGCAACATTAATAGGAAAGGGAACTGAAGTATTAAATAAAATTGATATGGTCGGGAACAACCTGCTTCAAAGCCAGGGAATGTGCGGCTCTGTAAGCGGCAGCATACCGGCAAATGTAGGTCAGCCCATGATAAGAGTTTCAGAAATTACTGTAGGCGGAAGGGAAGGTGAAAAGTAGTGGCTATGAAATTATTAATTGATAAAATATTTCAAAAAGGAAGAGAAAGCGGCCTTAAAGATATGGAAGTTTACTATTCCGCAGGAAGCAGCCTCTCTTTGAAGGTTTTTAAGGAAGAACTTGACGGCTACAGTTTGTCACAAAGCGAAGGGCTTTCCTTAAGAGGGCTTTACAAGGGGAAAATGGGCTATTCATATACTGAAAAGGTAGATGAAACATCCATAGAGCAATTGGTTAAGGATGTGGCGGAAAATGCCACTGTTATAGATTCAGAGGATGAAGAAATTATTTTTGAAGGTTCCAAGGAATATAAGAAGGTTGACTCATTCAACCCGGCATTAGCAAGCGTAAAGGAAGAAGCAAAAATTCAATTTGTTAAAAACCTTGAAGCCCAAGCCTTTAAATTAGATAAAAGGATTGAATCCGTTGAAGCATGCGTATATGGTGACGGTTACGGCGAAACAATCATGTCAAACACCAAGGGTCTTTATTTAGAAGAAAAAAGCAATATTGCCTACACCTATATAGTTGTGGTTGCAAAGGAAGGTGAAGATATAAAGACCGGCATGGCATATCGTACAGGAAACGATTTTGAAAAATTTAATGCTCATGAGATTGCAAAGGAGGCAGTTGATGAAGCCCTGGCCTTGCTTGGGGCAAAGTCTGTAAAATCTGGGGATTATAAGGTAATTATAAGAAATTCAGCTGCAGCAGATTTATTGGAAGCATTTACGGGAATTTTCTCTGCTGAAGCTGTTCAAAAAAATCTTTCTTTATTAAAAGGTAAAATAGATGAAAAAATAGCAAGCGATAAGTTTACTCTTATTGACGATCCTTATATGGAAGGGGGCTTAGCCTCAAAATCATTTGACGGAGAAGGTGTTGCCTGCAAATACAAAAAGGTTATAGATAAGGGTGTTTTAAAAACCTATTTTCATAATTTAAAAACAGCTAAAAAGGATGGTATTGAAACTACCGGAAATGCAAGCAAAGGCTCCTACAAATCATCAATCAATATATCACCTTCAAACTTTTACGTTGAAAAAGGGGAAAGGTCCTTGGAAGAAATGATTGCCTCTGTAGAAAAGGGAATAATGATAACTGAGCTTCAAGGGCTTCATTCGGGATTAAATTCGGTATCAGGTGATTTTTCATTGGCGGCCTTAGGCTATTTAATTGAGGGTGGAAAAATTTCAAGACCTGTTGAACAAATTACGGTTGCGGGGAATTATTTTGAAATGCTGCAAAACATTGAAGAAACAGGCTCGGATTTGAAATTTGGCTTGCCCGGTGAGGCCTACATAGGCTCTCCTTCACTGAAAATTACGAAGCTGGCAATTGCAGGTGAATAGCTGCTTTGCCATTCCGAGGCGGTATTAAAGCAAGGGTCCGGAATAAAAAAGACAATCTGAATTAGGATTGTCTTTTTCGATATGCACGTAATCTCATTCATCAAAACATCAGTTTTGATAAATTCAGTTAGGCATCTTAATCTACTCTTTCATGTTCGCTGAATAATAATGTAATACAGTATAAGCCTGCCAAACCTACCAGCCCATATACCAAGCGGCTGAACAGTACTGTCTGACCGCCAAAAATAGCAGCAACCAAGTCAAACTGAAATAATGCAATCAGCCCCCAATTTATGGCTCCAATTATAACTAAAAACAAAGCAAATTTATCCAATTACCATTACCCTCCTTAAAATATATCAAATATAAAATTATTATTTCAAGATTTTTCTATATTATACATAATTTCAAAAAACATGTCTTTTCGCAATATTATTAACATAAATCCATCAAATGAATATAATAATAAAAATGTTATCATTGTGATTAGGAGGTTTTTATGGAGTGTAATAGATGTGACGACCTTGCTGCTGAAGCTAAAGAAAAAGAAAAAGTAAATACTCAATGCGACCCGGGGAGGGTACGCGGTGACAGAGGGCGTGCAGATAGAAGAGTGGGTTGTAAAGATCAAGTTTTAGGCAACAGGGGAATTGACTCTTCCTTATTGTTTTTCTTTTTGCTGTTGATTCTAATTGTGTGTCAAAGCGACTGTGATATAGAATTAGAAACGTTGCTATGGTTTTTCTTGTTGTTGGTAGCATTATATAATTGAGCTTTTCTTTTTACTTATAGACGAAAAAATTGGGTTAGGTATAAAAAAACCTGCTTGTCACCAGGCAGGTTTATTTTTTGTTTTGTCGCTTCCGTCATCGATTAATTCAATTTCAAGTTTGTCAAAATCGACTTCATCCATAAAATCTTCAGGATACAATACCACATATTTAAATTGAAGAAAATCCATATCGTGATTTTTCAGCCAAATTGGGATACCTAAATCAAATTTTTTGCATATTTCATCTATGCATTTTACTCTTTTTTCTTCGGCAGAAATATTATCCTTGTTTTCTGCTGTCACAGAGCTGATAATTCTGTTGTTTTTTATTTTTTTTGCCCAAAGCTTATACATTTAAAACCCCGATGTCATGAAAATTTTGGAGATACAATAAAATCCTTGAATAACAGTCCGCCGAAATCAATTTTTGCACCTTTTAATTCAAACTCGCTGTCTCCTGTAACTATTATATCAAGACCATCAACATTATACAACTTGTCATCGCTTTTTTGTTTCACCGAAACAATTTTGTATTTAAAGCCTGCTCACCCAACGGGATATTTCATTATGGTTATGGGCATGTTTTTTTCCTTCATCAGCAACAGCTTCTCTTTTGCTCTTTGGGTAATTTCAATATTCATAAGTGCCCCCTATCTTTTTGCATAAATGGGAGTTATCTCAAATCCTTTCGTAAAAAATGAAGTTGAATAATCAATTTCAGCACCTTTTATGGCACCTTCCAATTCATCAGATACAATTATGTCAATACCATCTACATTATAAACTTTTTCAATTTCTGATTGTTTCTCCGAAACAATGCCAAATTTGGCACCACATCAGGAATAGCCTGTAATTGCCAATTTTATAGGCTTGCTTTCATTTTGCATTTCATTCAGTTTTTCTTTTGCTTTATCAGTTAGTTTAAATTCCATTTTTACCTCCGATTTTTAATATGATTATTTTATAAAATTAAAAAATATTCACCGTGACTCAGTCACACACAATTCGGGGACATTCCTTTATAGATTGTAAAGAATATTTTTTATTTCTTCTTTGTTATTATTTACAATTAAACTGTTAACAATACTTATGGGTCTGTTTTTTAAAGTATGGATGATATGTGATAAATTAATTGCTTCTTCAACATCATGGGTTATAAATATTACAGTTCTTTGGCTTGACTTCCACATCCTTTTAAACAAGGAAATCATTTCATTTTTTAATTTAAAATCGAATCCTTTAAAGGGCTCATCCATTATAAGTATGTCAGAGGGATATGCAAAAGCCCTTGCCAAAGATACTCTTTGAGCCATACCGCCGCTTAAAGCATCGATTTTGTAATTTTTATATTCGCTTAATTCAACCATTTCCAAATAGTTGTTAATTATTTCTACCCTTTTATCATGATCATAAACATCTTTTAATACAAAGTCAATATTCCCATATACACTGTACCATTCAAGAAGTCTTGGCTCTTGAAACACATAAGAAAACAATGAATTATCAATACCATCCAAAAATCCGGAATCTACAGGTACAATACCCGCAACAATATTTGCCAGAGTAGTTTTACCAACACCAGAAGGTCCGAATAAACAGCTTATTTTATTTTTTTCAAAAGTAATGTTAAAGTCCTTCAACAGAGTCAAATCATCAAACTGTTTTGAAATATCAACTAACCTTATCATATTTATCTCCAATTTTGAAAATATATTTAAGGATTTTCTCAAATACAAAACTTAAGGCAATAATAATAATTGTCCATGCAAATAAGTCAGGGATTTCAAGATATACCTTTGAATCATATAAAAATCTTCCTATTGAATATTTGGGAAGACTTAATACTTCAGCAGCGGATGTAACCTTCCAGCCTATACCCAGTGCGGAAATCATTCCTGCCTTTATATAAGGGATGGAGGAGTAAAAATAGACAGACTTTACAACCCTTATTTTTTTTATTTTATAAACTTCGCACATTTGAATAAGTTTAATATCAGTTGAGTGAATTCCGGACACGGTATTAGTCCAGATTATAGGAAAGCACATTAAAAATGCAACAAAAATCGGCACCTTGGTATCACTGAACCACATTATTGCAATAATTATTATGCTCATTACCGGGATTGTTCTTATAATTACTATTAAAGGATAAAATAAATCATATATAAATTTATGAATGCCACAAATAATTCCTAAGATTATTCCAAAAACACAAGATAAAAAGAATCCTGTCAATGTTCTGCAGGTGCTATAGTAAATAGTAATGTAGGTAGCTTTATTGCTTAATAAGTTTAACAGGGAAGAAAATGCCGTATGGGGAGAAGGGAGATAAATCTCCTGATTGATTATCAGCGATAAAATCTCCCACATAAGTATCCAAAACAATATAATAAATAAGTTTCTTTTATTCCGTAAAATAGAATTCATCATCCGGCATACTTCCTCCTACTGAAGCAGGGTTTGAATCAAATAATACTTGATAAAAATCATTTAAACCTGATTTTGCATCCATTGCTTTTTTAAATGTTATACCGCAATATGGAATTGCTTTTTCAACTAATACAGCATCCGGCATAATTTCATGCTTCGCAACTAAAACAGATGCATCTTTTTGATTTTTTAGTACCCAGTTAACAGATTGTTCATATTGCTTTAAAAATTCACTTACAAATTCAGGGTTATTCTTAGCAAATTCTTTGTTAACAACAATACATCCCGTATACAATTGGCTGCTTCCGTCAGTTGCATCATTCCATGCTTCGTTTAAATCTATAAGCATTTTAACATTGGGATTTTTTAGAATTGTCTGTGTAACAAAGGGCTGTGGCAAAAGTGCAACCTTAATATCCTCTGCAATTACTGACTGTGCTAATGTAGCATGGTCAAGTGCATAATTTAACTCAGTTTTTCCCTCAAGTGAGTTTTTATTTAAAATATAATTCATGGCAAAGTCAGGAGTTGAACCCTTTGCACTCATTCCAAGTGTTTTGCCGTCTAATTGTGATACTGAATTTAAGTCTTCAGTTCCTACAATGTATAAGTTACCAATTGTATTTACAGCCAATAACTGAACTTTACCTTTAGTTTTATTATACAATACAGATGCTAAATTTATGGGAACAGAAGATATTTGTATATCACCGTTAATAATTTTTCCCGTAAGGGAATCAGGGGATGCTTCTTGAATATATTCTACATTGTAATTATCACCTTGAAGTGATTTTTCATCAATCATTTTAATCATACCTATTGATGTAGGTCCCTTAAGTCCTGCAATTGTAACATTAACAGGTTCTATATTCTCTTTTGGTGTTTCTGGCTGCTTAGGAGTTTCGCTGCAACCAGCTAAGAGCAATCCTAATAGTAAAACAATTACCAATAAAAAACTAAATTTTTTCATAATTACCTCCACTCAATATTTTTTGGACAAAGCACTTTTAACGCTCAGTCCTTTTATTTTGCCTAATTTTCCGCTAAGAGCTCCTATATCGTCATTTGTTCCGTCAACTATAAGAGATATTACATTAAGCCCTCTCTCCCTGTAAGGAATACCCATCCTACCTATAATAATATGGGAATACTGATGTAGGATATTGTTTGTTTCAGCAATTTGAGATATATCTTCAATTACTATACCTATTACGCCTATTCTCTTATCCATATTTACCCCTCAATAAAAAAATTCCTTGCACCACAAGGAATAATATTATAAATATTATTAATGTATTCCTTGCTCTTAGAAAAATCCTTAAGCTTAGATGTTATAAATTTAACACAAATTTTCAAATAATTCAACTGATGTATTATTAAGATTATTTAACTATTCAAATAGATCTTCTTTTGAAATTTTAAAAAATTGAGCAAAACTTGATAAATAAAAATCAGAAGGAGTTTCCTCGCCTATTTCATATAACTTTATTCTTTCCTTTGGCACATTTAAAGCCATTCCAAGTTCTTGCTTTGTCAAATTGTTTTGTTTTCTGATTTCCCTTAACTTTACACCTATCATAGAGCACCTCTTGTTATATTATGCTTCGTCAAATTACCCATATGTGAATAACGCCGGGATAAGCATACTTCGTATTTATAATCATTATATCACAGACAATTTAAAGGTCAAAGCTAATATTACTTTTTATTGATAAAAAAATGGTTCATGGATGATGAAATATGGTATAATATATTACATAGGGAAGATGTATTTTTTTATTTTTGTATTAAAACAGGAGCAGCTTATGAAAATTGGTAAATTTGCTGAAATACATAATGTAACCCAGGATACAATCAGACATTACTTGGATTTGGGATTGCTGGTAACAGAGAAAAAGGGCGGCCATTATAAATTCGGCGATTCTGATTGCCATGATATCAAGAAAATATTAGAACTTAAAAGTTTGGGCTTTTCATTGAGTGATGTCCAGAAAATTTTGGCTATGCAACGCATAAGCGGTGAAAATACAAATTCATTCAGAAAATTATATTTAACCTTTCTTGAAAACAAGAAAAAGGAAGTAGATAATGACATTTTAAATATGAATAATTTAAATAATAATTTAAAAGAAGAAATCTATAAAATCAAACGTTTGGAGAACAGTGATGTGCAAAAATTGGGTTTTTCATTAAACTCGTTGCATTTGCTGGAATGCCCGGATTGTCATCATCAATTGACTCTGACGGCAGGTATCATAGAAAAAAACAATATAATCGAAGCAAATATCCAATGTGATTGCGGGTTTAATGCAGAAATAAATGATGGAATTTATGTCGATAAAAGGTATATGAGAACTAAGCTCCTGCACGGGGAAAGAATGCCCTCAAAAGAAGAATACTTGGCTTCAACCACGCATTCCTACAGTAATTTTTTGTACAAAGGAATGGCAGCTTTGGCGGAACATATAAACAATTGGGAAGGGGAAGCAAAATATATTGTTGAACTGGATAATTGCGTAGGTTTCTTTTTGATGCAGTATATTAAATATTTGCCCCAAGACTCTACTTATATTCTTATTGATTATGATTACGAAAGACTGACTAATTTAAAAAGTGATTTGGAAAACTTTTATAAACATAAAAATTTTATATTTCTGTGCTGTGATTATGATAAGCTGCCCCTTAAAAGTTCATCGGTTGATATGGTGATTGACTACATGATGACAAATAGTTATGAGTTAAATACAAAAACAAAACTGTTTGATGTGATTTTACCTAAGCTAAGGATAAAAGGTATAATTGGCGGAGTATATTTATACAGCGAAAAAGTTTCAAGTACAGGTAAAATAATTAAAACAGAAGGTTTATATAATAAAGATGAAACGGATAAGCTGCTAAAGGACTACAGTATAAAAATAATAAATTCAACAATTATAGGACCTTTAACTGACGGCAAATCCTACAACAGAGATATGGGTGGGAAGCAGAATTATCAGGGAACCTTTATAGGCGAAAAAACCTTGGGTTAACCCTAAGTTGATTTAATCAAACCGCTTTCAATTTGTAATACTAGAGCATGACCTTGGGTTATCCCAAGGTTCTTGTTTTTTATATGATAAAATTACAATAATTATACTATTGACATGGATTATACCCCATAGCATATTATCCAATTATGTTTGAGAATTAACTAACCACCTTTTTAATTCTTAATAAAAATCAGGAGGAAAAATGAAGAATAAAACTTTGAAAATATTTTTATGTATTTTATTAACAATGTCAATGATATTTGCTCTTGCAGGCTGCAAAGCTGAGGAAAAGCCAAATGAAACACCCAATGATTCAGTAAACGAAAATGCTCTGTATAAGGCAGGGACTTATACTGCAACTGCTAAAGGGCATAACGGAGATGTAAATGTTGAGGTTGTATTTAATGATACATCCATAGTGTCAGTTAAAGTATTGGAAAATGCTGAGACAGCAGGTATCGGGGACATTGCCATAGACCGTTTGCCTGAAGAAATTGTTGCCGGTCAGACCTTAGCCGTGGATTCTGTTACAGGAGCTACTTTTACATCTGCAGCAATTTTAGCAGCAGTAGAAGATTGTGTAAAACAAGCCGGAGGCAATGCAGACAGTCTTAAGGCTGACAGCGGCTCTGATGTGAAAAATGAAGAAACAGTGCTAACAACCGATATAGTTGTTGTTGGAGCAGGCGGAACCGGTTTATCAGCAGCAGCATCAGCCTATGAAAACGGCGCTGATGTAATAGTTTTGGAAAAACTTGCAATAACAGGTGGTTCCACAGCCCTGTCCGGAGGAGGAATTTCAGCTACAGATACCAGATTCCAGCGTGAATTAGGTATAAGCGACAGTAAGGAATCTTGGATGGATCTTTGGAAAGAGAGACAGGCTACAAGCAACCCCGGCAGCATTTATCCTAATTATGATTTTGTAGACAGATTTATGGACGAAGCTGTAATAACAACTGAATGGCTTGTTGATTATGTGGGCCATAAATATGGCAGCGTAGAAGGTTATGGGGTAGACTATGTTCAAAGGCTTCATTTTCCGGCAGAAATTGACGGCAAAAAAGGCGGGGCAGCTATAATCCAAAGCATTGAGAATTTTGTGAGAAAAAATAATATTGAAATAATGACAGAAACAAAAGCAACAGAGCTTATTACAAACGAAGCCGGTGATGTTGTGGGTGTTATAGCTCAAGGCAAAAACGGTAAAATAACAATAAATGCAAAGAAGGTAATTTTGGCGGCAGGCGGATTTGCTAAAAATGAAGAATTATTGGAAAGATTAGCTCCCAAGTTAGCCGGTTCAGCTTCATTAAGCGCTGCAACTGCAGGTGCTACGGGAGACGGTATACTGATGGCAGAAAAAGTAGGAGCAGCACTATACGAAGATCCATGGAGCATTGGCCTTTCCTTTGGTGCCAAGGTAGACGGAACAGCAGGCTTGGCATGGGACTGGACTAAAGTTTATGTTAATGAAACCGGTGAGCGTTTTATTAATGAAGAGACACATTATGCAATAGTTACAAATATAGTTGCTGAGCAAGAAAGTCCCTGGTTAATTTTAGATTCCAGTGAAATGAATGCAAAAACTATAGAATATTTTGAAGCGGCATTAGGAACAGGAGAAGTTGTCAAAGGCGAATCTTTCGAAAAATTAGCCGAGGCTATGGGTGTTCCAAAAGAAGCATTAGCTAAAACAATGACAGATTACAATGCTGGAGCAAAGGCAGGCACTGATTCTCTCGGCAAAAGCAAAAACTTCTTAGTGCCAATAGAAACAGCACCATATTATGCACTGAAAATTTATCCTAAAACAATGGGAACCTTTGGCGGGGTTAAAACAAACGACAACTTCCAGGTGCTTCGTGCGGACGGAAGTATAATCAATAACTTATATGCCGGCGGTGAATGTGCAAACAGAGTTCTTTACAATCAGGTTTATATGTCTGGAAGCGCAGTTCAATTTGCCGCAACATCCGGACGCTTATCAGGTGCTCATGCAGCACAAAACTTAAAATAGATTACTTTCCCCCTATAAAAGCAATGGGATATGATAAATATCTCATTGCTTTTGAACTGCGTATATTATGATATATTATGCTGAAAAAACCTGCTAATCACTTACTATATCTCTGGGGTGAGTCGGTATATTGATAATCTTTTCAGGCACGGGTGTTTGACCCGGTATTATATCAAACATATCAACATCCAAATTAGTTGTAATTCCCTCAAATAAGCGGAGATTGTTGACCCTGCAGGGGGCAAAATTATTGGCTTCAATTGTAATATAATAGCTTGTAAAATAATACATGGGCCCCTTGATTAAAGTTCCCAAAGGATGGGCAACCGGCAAGGCTATTGTTATGGGATAACTTTCTGATGTAAGATAGTATACAGGAACCATATTGTTATTTTGCAATACATATATAGTGATTGCAGCCCCCGGTATAGGATACCTTCCACGCTCGGTAAATAAGAAAATTTCTAAAAAAGCTTCATCACGGTTAATGGGCACATCAAATTCATTCATAAAAACTTTATTGTTATCTTCCATCCTATTTCCATACTTATATAAAAATGGCATTCTATTAATATCTCTATTCATTACACTCTCCTATATAAAAGATTTTGTTTCTGTCTTATATTATGTAAATACATAGAAAATGCTCCAATAAGGGCAAGCGCTTTATAAGTGTTCCGCAATATAAAAAATAATGTACACTTTCAATAATTAATGCTACAATTATTAAAAAAGGTCTGAGGTGGAGTAATGATTTCAACAAGATGGTTTCAAGGTGTAAATAATTTAAGTGTTGTGCTTGATATAAGAAAAGAAGTGCTTTCAGAATCAGATAAGATTACTGATTTTTATGATGAGTTTGCCTTTAGCGCAGTCTTGTATGATGAAGATGAACCTGCAGGAACAGCAAGATTATCCTTTAAAGATGGTAAATATTTCATTGATATGCTTTGTGTTAAAAAACAGTTTAAAGGTCTTAACTATGAGGATTTGCTGGTAAGGATGCTCATAAGAAGAGCAGTTACAATGGGGGCAGAAAGAACTTATACAGAGGCAGAGGATCTTCATATAAAGTTGCTTGAAAATATAGGATTTAAAGAAGTTTCGCCGCAAAATAACAAAGTATTGATGGTTAAAGAAGGCGATGTAGGCGGGGACTGCTGTGGAGATTGCTCAAAAAGGTAATATGTAAATTATGATTTTAGTATTTAATTTTATTAAATTTTTTAATAGACAAAAACACTTGGCTGTTATATAATAATTAAGGTGTAGGGGCACTCTTTCTTTTATCAGGACACTATTTGAGAGTTGAAGGGATGTCCATAAATAAAGACTCATTGGTCAAGTGGTCAAGACGCCACCCTCTCACGGTGGAATCAGGGGTTCGACTCCCCTATGGGTTATTATAGGAAGAGGAATATAATGACAAGGGGACGGGGTTAGCGTCATAGTATGACAAGAACCCCGTCCCTTTAAGATAAAGATAAAGGAAAGGGGACACACCTTCTTTTAGGGATAATTTATAAGGATGGAAGGAATGTCCCCATAGTTGGAGGAGAAAATGGATTATAAGAAATTATCGGAATTATTGTTTCCGAATATAACAAATACGATCGATTATTATGAAAACGAAGTATATCCTAAACGTAATTTGCCTGAAGGAGCAAAAGTAACAAGATTGGCACCCAGCCCCACAGGATTTATTCATTTGGGGAATTTGTACGGAGCCTTTGTTGATGAACGCTTGGCCCACCAAAGCGGCGGCATTTTTATGCTCAGAATTGAAGATACTGACGAAAAAAGAAAAGTAGAAGGTTCTGTGGAAATGATAATTTCATCACTTGAATACTTTGGCGTAAGATTTGATGAGGGTGCAGGAATTGAAGGAGAAAGAGGAAATTACGGACCCTACTATCAAAGCGAGAGGGCTCATGTGTATCAGTGTTTTGCAAAATATTTAGTTGAAATAGGAAGAGCCTATCCTTGCTTTTGTACTGAAGAAGAATTAGAAGAATTAAGAAATCAGCAGACAAAAGAAAATGTAAATACAGGTTATTACGGCAAATGGGCAAGGGACAGGAATTTATCATTAGGGGAAGTAGAGAATCATTTAAATAAGAATGAGGAATTTGTATTAAGATTCCGCTCACAGGGAAGCGATGAAGGAAAATTTGAAATTCATGATGCCATAAGAGGACCTTTATCAATTCATGAAAATTACCAAGATATTGTAATCTTGAAAACAAACGGTATACCTACCTACCATTTTGCCCATGTGATAGATGACCACCTGATGCGTATTACCCATGTGGTAAGGGGCGAGGAATGGCTTTCAACACTGCCCATTCATTATGAGATGTTTAGGACATTTGCTTGGGATACTCCTGTATACTGCCACACTGCCCATTTAATGAAAATGGACGAGGGGGCGAAAAGAAAGCTTTCAAAAAGAAAAGATCCGGAATTGGGACTGGGCTACTATATGGAATTAGGTTATCATCCTGCAGCTGTTCGCGAATATCTTCTTACTATTTTAAATTCAAACTTTGAAGAGTGGAGAATGGAAAACCCCGACAGCCCGATAGATGATTTTCAATTTACCTTGGAGAAAATGAGCAATTCAGGGGCACTGTTTGATTTAGAAAAGTTAAACAATATCAGCAAGGATGTTTTGTTAAAAATTCCCGTGGAAGAAATATATGAATTTCTGCTTAAGTGGGCAAATGAATATAAGACAGAAGCAGCAAATCTTTTGTCCGCTGACAAGGAGCAGGTAATTAAATTGTTGTCTCTTGGGAGGGACGGTCAAAAGCCCCGTAAGGACTTGATGTATTGCCAACAAATTTTAGACTTTATAAGCTATTATTTTGATGAATATTTCAAGATTGAAGATAATTATCCTGAAAATATCAATGAAGAAGAAGCAAAAAAGCTTCTGCAAGCCTATATAAATACCTATGACCACAGGGATGACCAGAGCCAATGGTTTGAAAAAATCAGAATTATCGCTTCAGAAAACGGATATGCGGCAAAACCGAAAGATTACAAAAAGAATCCCGATATCTACAAGGGTCATGTGGGCGATGTAAGTACGGTTATAAGAATTGCCATTGTAGGCCGTGCCTCATCACCGGATGTGTGGGAACTGCAGCAGATAATGGGAGAAGAAAAAGTAAGAAGAAGATTGGGACAGTGGGGACCTGTCTAAATTGTCCCACTTACA
>CAZTXR010000022.1:0-14197 GCA_964617605.1 uncultured Clostridia bacterium
CCTAAAATTGCAACTTCCGGCTGATTTATTATTGGTGTAAATGATTCAATTCCAAACATTCCTATATTGCTTACGGTAAATGTTCCGCCTGTAAGTTCATCGGGAGTTAAAGCATTTGTTCTTGCCCTTTCGCCCAGGTCTTTGATTTCTTTAGAGATATCTTTTAAACCTTTTACATTGGCATATTTAACTACGGGAACCAAAAGCCCTGTCGGAAGCGAAACAGCAACACCCATATTCACATAATTCCGTGTAATTATTTCATTGCCTTCAACTGAACTGTTTAACAAGGGATAGTCCAACAATACCATGGATACTATCTTAACCAAAATATCAGTGTATGATAGCTTAAGGCTTCCTGCCAAGTCATCCCTAAGCTGTTTCATGGCAGAGGTGTCCACTTTGATGTTGAAGGTTACGGCAGGAGATGTTTGAACGCTTTCAAGCATTCTTTTTGCTATGACTTTTCTCATGGTTGACATTGATTTGCGATATTCCTTAGGGTCTGCATATTTTGCTAAGTTTTCATCTAATTTGTATTGAATTACATCTGCTTTCATAACCCTGCTGTCTTTTTGAATTTTGTCAGTGTCAACATTAAGTTGTTCGGCAAGTACGGCGGCTGTTGGCGATACCTTGTTTTTTTGTTTTTCAGCAAATTTATTGATATCATCCTCGCTTATTGCCCCGCCGGGTCCCGTGCCCGCAATCAAGTTAAAATCTACATTTAATTCCTGAGCTAATTTTTTGGCTCTTGGAGAAATTTTCACTCTGCCTTCCGATACCTTGGCAGTTAATGGCGGGGCTGCTACCTCTGTCTTTTGACCCTCCTGTTTTTGTACTTCTGTTTCTGCTTTTCCGCCTGCAGCTTTTAATAATTCAGATATATCCTCTTCCTTATTTCCTACAATAGCTACAGGCACAAGAATTTTAACTGTTTCTTCATTAACCAGTATCTTTCTTAAAACCCCTGATGCCTTAGCTTCAATTTCATTGGTAAGTTTGTCTGTTTCCACATCAAACAGTATTTCACCCTTGCTTACTGTATCCCCTTCCTCTTTTCTCCAATTTGTCAGGAAACCTTCCGTCATGGTCAGTCCCATTTTTGGCATTACGATAAATTCAGCCATTTGATACCTCCTGTTTATAATACAATTTATATTCTATTTTGTAAAGAATCCGTTTATTTGTGCAACTTCCAATGCTTTTATAACATCAACATGATAAGGGCCTGTACGCCTTATTTTAAAGATAAATTGCTGACCCTCTGAAAACTCAATCTCCCGCTCTCCGTCAAGGGCTATGGTTCCTCTGTTGCCGGAAGTAAACTCATATTCTTCCTCCAATGTTAAAATCTTAAGTTGGCCTGTGGATATTTCTTCTACCAAACCGGCAGCTATAGGTGCCTTTATGATGCCATCATTTGAATTAATATCCATACAGGCTCCAAAGTCATCCTCAGCATAAATAATCTTTTTGCATCCCACCAAGGATGAAAAACCGATTGATGCAGGATGGCCTCTTGTAACAAATATCTTTTCTATGGAATCCATATCCCATATTGCTTTTGAGCCTATGAATACATCCTTTGATATTACGGCATCTATAAGAGCAATATCTATTAATTTATCATCCTTGTATATTTCAATTCTTTTGTCCTGATTTATAAATTTATTCTTATCAAAGCGGCATGAGGCTACTGCTGCTGCAGCCATGCCTGCAATGGTTCCTTCAAGCATAAGGGGATAAACATTGTTTGTTCCCGTTGATATAGTTATAATGGGAGTATTTTTCAGTGTCTTTGCAACAGCCCTGTTGGTTCCGTCCCCCCCAAGGGTAACTATACATTTTATTTCTTCATTATATTCCATAAAGTCTGCTGCCTTTACAGTATCCTCCATACCGTCAAAAAGCCGGGTCTCTGTTACATTTATTTCACACTTGAGCGCATTTAAATTTTTAAGCCTGTCTTCAACCCTGTATCCCATATTGTAAGAGTCAGGCATTATAAAAACCTTTTCGACTCCTAAGGCCTGAGCCCCCAAAACTATTCTTTCAACTATATTAATCTTTTCATTATTATCGATTACCATAGCATGGGATACAAGTCTTCTTATATCCTTTCCCGAAGCAGGATTCGCAATTATTCCTATCGAAGCCATTTTTATACCCTCCAAAGAGGCTGTTGCAAGGGTGCCTTTGTGGAGCTTCATGATGGTAAAAACAATGCTTGCAACAGCCTGATTTAATTCTTAGAACAAGGATCTTACAGCCAGTTCAATATCCTTGGCATTTGGCATTACATAATTTTCAAGGGCAGTGGCAAAAGGTATGGGTGTGTTTAAGGCACCTACTCTTTTAATTGGAGCATCGCATTCATAGAAGAGCTCCTCGGCAATCATTGCAGCAATATCGCCGGTATATGCCCCCCTCTTGCATTCTTCGCTAACCAGGACCACCTTATGAGTCTTTTCAACTGATTTAACAATTGCTTCCTTGTCAAGGGGGAATAATGTTCTTAAGTCCAGAACCTCAACATTTATTCCATCCTTAGCCAAACTTTCCGCTGCTGTCAAAGAATCATAAACCTGACGACCATAGGTAATTATGGTTGCATCACTGCCTTCTTTAACAACCTTTGCCTTCCCTAAGGGAATTGCTTTTAATTCATTTTCATCAACATCATTTTTCATTGAATATAAAACTTTATTCTCTACAAAGACAACCGGATTTTGGTCATCAATGGAAGTCAATAAGAGCCCGTATGCATCCTGTGCATTTGACGGATATACAACCTTTAGTCCCGGAACGTGTGTCGCCCATGCTTCAAGAGACTGTGAATGCTGTGCTGCAGCTCCGATGCCGGCACCAGCGGGAACGCGAATCACCATGGGAAGGTTAATTTCACCGCCAAACATATATCTCATTTTTGCAGCCTGATTAACTAACTGATCCATACCGACAGTGAGGAAGTCAATAAACATCAATTCTGCAATGGGCTTTAATCCGCATGCTGCGGAACCTACAGCTGCTCCCACTATTACACCTTCAGAAATTGGTGTGTCGCGGACTCTTTCGTCTCCGAATTCTTGCCATAAATCTCCGCTTACTCCAAAACATCCCCCAAACTTTCCAACATCCTCACCAAACAGCAAAACGTTTGGATCCTCTTTCATTTTCGTACGCATTGCTTCTCTTATTCCTTCAGCATAAGTCATCTTTTTCATCTTACTCTTCCCTCCTCAACTATATCAGAATATACATCTTTTAGAGCTGATTTTAGTGACGGGACAGGACTATTATCAGCAAAGGCTTTTGCATCCTCAACCATCTTTTCAACATCCTCGTTCATTTGCTTTATTTCTTCTTCCGTCATAAGGCCCTTATCAAGAAAATATTTTTCTACTCTTGGAATAGGATCTTTCTTTAGCCAAGCTTCCAACTCACCTTCCGGTCTGTAAACTGTAGGATCCCCCTCAAAGTGCCCTCTCCATCTGTAGGTCTTACATTCGATTAATGTAGGACCTTGTCCCTTTCTTGCCCTTGCTACTGCTTCACCGACAGCCTCATAAACTGCAAATAAATCATTGCCGTCTATTGTAATGCCCGGCATATTGTATGCAGATGCTCTTACCGAAACGTCTGTAATCGCCTGATGCCTTGCCTGGCTTACGGAAATACCGTATCCGTTATTTTCGCACACAAATACTACCGGCAACTTCCAAACACTTGCCAAGTTTAACGCTTCATGGAAGGTACTCTGGTTTGTGGATGCATCTCCAAAAAAGCATAGGCAAACCTGGTCTGTTTTTTTGTATTGAATTGCAAGACCGGAACCGACTGCTATATTATGCCCGGCACCAACTATACCGTTTGCTCCCAAAATCCCTTTTGTAGCATCAGCTATGTGCATGGACCCCCCCTTGCCCTTGCAATAGCCATCTTCTCTTCCGAAAAGCTCAGCCATCATGTAATTGAGTTCTCCGCCTTTGGCAATAATATGACCGTGTCCCCTATGGGTGCTTGTTATGTAATCATCCTGTCTTAAATTGGCACAAGCACCGGTTGCTACAGCTTCTTCACCGATGTAAAGGTGAACAAAGCCCGGAATTTTTCCCTCTGCAAACAAATCCATGGCGCTTGTTTCAAACTTACGAATTTTTAACATTGTCAAATACATTTCTTTCAGTTGTTCATTAGTGATCTTCAAAATATTACCTCCCATCATTTTTTTATTTTTACAGATACACTTGCATGAGCTAGCTCAATTGAGTCATCCTTGTCCCCAAACTTCGCATCACCTCTTTTGTAATCTATATTTATATAAGCATTTTTTATGCCAAGCATTTAAATTTTTTTTCTTATGATAATAAAATGTTATTCATGTTGAAATATAAAGGATTATCAAAATTCTTATCATTAAGATAAATTGAAATATTTGTCTCAAAATGAGAAATCAGTATCATTTTGAGCTAAATAAAAAAATAAATCTCAATTTGAGAAAATTGAGATTTACGCTAATTGTTTAATATCTTTTAAATCAATGGAATACTTTTTAATTTTTCTGTAAATAGTTGCCTTGCTGATATGCAGCTCCTCAGCAGCCTCTGTTACATGACCCTTATTGGCGGCCAGTGCTCTTATTATACTGTCTTTTTCAATTTCTTTAAAATTTAGGGGATTTGTTTTAATTTCTTCCCTTTTATCCTCTGCAGTAACTGCAGAAGCTGCAGTATATAAAGGATATATTAAATCCTTATCTGCCATATAATAAGCCCTTTGTACAATGTTTTTAAGCTCTCTTACATTTCCGCTCCACTCTTGAGATAATAAGTGCTCTTCAAATTCAGGAGTGAACTTTTTATTTATATGCATATTTTCTTCATTAAGGTTGTTTAAAAAATACCTTGCCAATTGGATGATATCACCTTTTCTTTTTCTGAGAGGAGGTATTTTTAAACTGATGACATTGAGCCTAAAATATAAGTCCTGCCTGAAGGAGCCCTTTAAAACTTCATCCTTTAGATTCCTGTTAGTTGCTGATATAATTCTTACATCTAATTCCCTTTCGTAGCTGCCACCTATTCTTACAACCTTATTATTGTCTAAAACCCTTAAAAGCTTGGGTTGTACCTCCAATGGAATTTCTCCTATTTCATCCAAGAATATGGTTCCTCCGTTTGCCAACTCAAATTTTCCCGGCCGGCCTCCCTTAACAGCCCCTGTAAAGGAGCCGCTTTCATATCCGAACAACTCGCTTTCAAACAATTCCTTTGGAATTGCCGAGCAATTTATAGCAATAAAGGGTCCCTTGTTTCTCAAGCTTTCATTATGTATGGACTGGGCATACAGCTCTTTTCCCGTGCCGCTTTCCCCTTCAATTAAGACAGAGCAGTTTGTTTTGGAAATTTTCACTGCAGTATTAATAAGTTCATTCATTCTGTCATCAACGGTAACAATGCTGTCAAATGTATAATTGGCTTTAAAGCCGGCTAATTTGCTTACTTCCTTTCTAACCTGCTTTGCTTCTTTCATAAGCATTACAGCCCCTGCAACCTGATCGTTTACAATTATGGGAGAAATGTTAAGAGAACATTCAACTTTTTTATTATCTATAGAAATCGTAGTATCAGAGAAATTCATCTTTTGTTTATTGTTTAATACAATATTTTCAATATCTACACCATCAAATATTTTTTTAATATCAATATTGTAAATCTGCACTTCATTCATTTGAAATATATCAAGTAATTTATCATTTGCTTTAATCACTTTTAAATCATAATCAATAACCATGATTCCTTCAAGCATGGAATTCATGGTTGTATTGAGAAATTCAAGGGATTCCAAAATCATAAGCTGTTTTTCAATACAATCGGCACTTGAAACAGCAATTCCATATGTATGAGTTTGTACATCCTCAGCCCGTCCCGACAAGTCAAAACAGCCTATTATGTCTCCCCTGTTGTTGTGGATGGGGGCCGCAGAACAGGTCCACTTATGATGGTATTCACAGAAATGCTCGGCACCGATAACTTGAATAGGCTTATCTGTTGCCAAACAAGTTCCTATGGCATTCGTGCCCACACTTTGCTCATCCCATTTTGAACCCCTCACGAAATTTAACTGTGCATGTCTTTCCTCTAAGTCTTTATTTATTATCAAGTCAATTATAACACCCTTTTCATCTGTCAATACGACACTGTAGCTCGTGTTCTTAACCATTTCGTATACGTTTTCCATTACAGGTCTTGCCATTTGAATAAGTTCTTTTTTCTTCAATATGCTTCTTTTAGATTCTTCATCGGAAACTTTTGTTCCTCTTCCCTCCATATAATCAACCTTCATATCTTGGCACCTATGCCAGGATTCAATTATTTCAGGACGTATTTCTTTAGATAATTCTCCGGTCTTTATATAATTTTCCCACCCTTTTTTATAGACGCTCAGCATATTATCAACTCCTATGGTTTAGTATCTTATGAGAAGGATTTCTGTTCATAAATATTATCATATTTGGAGTAACATTACAATAACAGTTGTAAAAATACATGGCAACAAATCACCGGCAAATATCCGGGGCGGAACACTTATTTAACCAAGCCGGTACTTTTAATTTCTACATTAAGATTTATGCTTATTTCAGCCGCTTCAAAAACTTCATCATATTGATCCATAATGAGTTCATAATCACTTTTATGATATTTATAGAGATTATCTTTTATTTTTAATAAATCGGTTTTATAGGTATGCTGAAGCTTGTCGATGGTATTTTCTGCAACTTCTAAAAAGCTTGCCTTTGCCTCTTCCTTGATTTTATTAAGATAGTTTTTATCTTCTAATTTATTGCTGCCGGTAATAAATGAATTTATATAAATATACATTGTAATATTATAATCAACTCTTAATTTATCTCCCTTTAATTTGAAATTCTTTGTCATTGTAAGATCCTCAACTCCCAAAGACATATTGTAACCTTCAACATTTATATTTATATTAGGAATTCTTGCTTTTTGCGGATTTATTAAAACCATTACGACAGCAACTTCTTCAGGTTCCAGGAATCCCAACATTTCATATTCTTTAACAACACAAGCTCTTTCAATCTTTAGGCTTTTATCATTTTCTTCCACTACAGGTATCATGGCACTGCCTGACTTCCCAAGATCTAAAATAGCTTCATCAAAGGTATATATATCCTGGTAATTTTCCCTCTTTAATTTCACCAGCATATCGCTTAGAAATCTGCCCACAATAGGATTGCTTGGTATTTCTGTGTTGATAATATCTTGAGCCCTACCCTTAGCTACACAAATTTTAACCCTTCTGTTCATTTGAGGTGATCTTTGTATTTCATCAAAAATTCTTTTAACCGCTTCAGAATCCCTTGCTGCTTCTTCCCCTAAAACTATTACCTGCATCAATCTGTCGGATATTGCTTTTTCTGAATGAAGGTAACTGATTGTATAAAAACCGGCAAAATCAGCACTGTTTTTTGTAAAGGTGAGCCTTTGCTCTTCACTGCCTTCATTTATTTTTGGTATTTCTGCTGTGAATGTTAAATTATCAGGATTTTTATCTATTCCTAAAGCGTATAAATACTCCCTTTTATTTATTTCCACGCTGTCCCAGCAAGCTGATAATACAAGACAAGATATTAAGGATATTAAAGTTATTGATATTATTTTTATGTTTTTCATTTTAACCGACCTCCCCGAAAAGCTGTTATCAGCGGTATCAGGAAATTTATTCCGCTTAAAAGCAATATAGGCCATTGTATGTAGGGGAACATCATGTACATTCCCGGAAGCAAGGCTGATAAAACAAATAAGATGGGCAGTTGTATATATATGAAAAATCCGTTTTCCCTTGTTTTAAATGTCTCCTGCATTGCTAAATTCGTAAAGTATGCAAGTATGCATATGCACGATAATATAACTATAAATTGAAAGCTTAAACCCACTATTTCTGTGCTTTCAAAGAAAAATCCGGGGATATTTACAAACTTCATAACAGATACAAAGGGCCATACCAAATGAACAGACTCCTTAATACCAAACTTGACAATTATTGCAATATAACTTGCAATATATAAAAACATGCTGATAATAATATATTTTTTATTGATAAATCTGTTCTTTTCCGGCAGGGTCACCTTACTGTTGGAAAACAATAGTATGGAAAAACCAAAAAACCCAAGCAAGGCCCCGGGAACGGATTTTAACACTCCTTCTGCATCAAAGGGGTAGACAGGAAATAAATTTGAATAATCAGCATAATATGTGGAAAATATTATCAGGAGCAAATAAGGAATAAATGCTATCAAGATGGCTACCGAAGAAATATTGGCCAATGTTTTTATACCTTTTTTTGTGGCATAGCTTACAGTTAATAAAATTACAATTACAATTGAGCTTAAGGGGCTTCTAAAAAGCATCATAAGTTTTATTTGCTCCGCAAAATCCTTCAATAATATGCTGTTTGCCAGCAACAACATAAAAATATAATAGATCCCTATTATTTTTGAAATAAATTTCGGATACAATTTATCGGCAATTGCAATTACAGTTTCTTCTTTATACTTTAGAAGCAGCTTGTTGATTGGTTTTAAAGAAATATACAGGGCAAAGGCAGCAATAATTATTGACATCCATCCTACAGGTCCGTCAACTTCCGATAATAACAAAGGCATAAGCATTGATTGAAATGCAAATGACACTAATACTAAAATTGTCAGATTTTGATAAGGAGTAATATTTTCATCAAACATCTATTTTCCTTTCTCCCTTTCAACTTGTAAATATTTTGGTTTTCTTACCAAGTTTTTTATTTTTGGTCTTATAATAGTGTCCTTTAAATCTTCTTTTCTTTCAATAAAATGGGTTAAGGGTGTTAAGTATGGAACACCGAAACTTTTCAGGGTGCAAAGATGTATTATCAGTATACTTAAACCGACTGAAATACCAAAGAGCCCGAATATTGAAGCGCATATTATGAAAACAAACCTTATCATTCTGAGAGAGGTGCTGAAATTATAGCTTGGTATGGCAAATGATGAAAGTGCCGTCAAGGCAACTATAATAACTGCAATGGGTGTGATCAATCCTGCTTCCACCACTGCCGAGCCTATTACCAAACCGCTTACCAGGCCTATGGTGGAACCTACCGGAGTTGTTATCCTCAAAGATGCTTCTCTTACGAGCTCCATTACCAATTCCATCAAAAGAGCTTCAAAATATGGAGGGAAGGGCACATTCGCTCTTGAAGCCGCCACATACAGGGCGAGTTGGGTAGGCAGCAAGTTTGGATGAAATTGTGCTACAGCCACATAAAGTGCAGGCAAGAGCATTACTATAGGCAAAGCTATATATCTAATGGTTCTTATTAAGCATGATAAGATCCATCTTTCATAATAATCTTCCGATGATTGCATAAATGATACGAATGTTGCGGGAGCCATGAGTACTGTAGGAGTGTTGTCAACTGCTATGACAACTCTTCCTTCAAGAAGTGCCGAAGCGGCAGCATCCGGTCTTTCGGTATTTTCAACCTGAGGGAAGGGAGAATATGTATCATCTTCAATCATTTCTTCAATGTATGAACTTTCTAAAACTGCTTCTATTTCTATGTTCTTCAATCTTTTTTCAACTGTTTCAAGCACGGTTTTATTTACAATATCTTCAATGTACAAGAGTGCAAGGTCTGTTTTCGACCTGGTTCCAACAGACATATACTTTACCTTTAGTTTTGGGTCTCTTATTCTTCTCCTTATAAGAGTTATGTTGATTTTCATAGTTTCTATAAAACCGTCCCTTGCACCTCTGATAAGGGTCTCTGCCGCAGGCTCCTGAATTCCTCTTAAAGGCCAGCCCCTTGAGGAAAGCCATATAGCTTTGGGGCATGTGTCTATAAATAGTATAGTTTCACCGGACAGCATTTTATCAACGCATTCCTGCAGCTTTTCCAAGGTCCCTGCCTCAGTAATGGATATACTTGTTTCCATTATGGCATTTTGAAGTTCTTTTTCAGGTCCCTTTGCAAATTCTTCCAAGTTGACGGCTGCCATCATATTTTGAACTGCGTATTCGCTGATGGAATCCTTAGTGGTCATTCCATCCACATAAAAAAGCATTACTTTTAATTTTTTATTTTGCCCTACCTTCAAATTTCTAAAAATTATATCATTGGTATCTTTAAAAACTTCTTTTAATATTGCTTCATTTTTCTGTAAATCTTTATCTACCATGCAACTTTTTAAGTCTTGATAAATATCCATACCATCCCCCTAAATATATTTTATTATTATGGAGGTCAAGGCGATCAATCCATAAACAATTCCCGTAAATCTGACGATTTTATAATCTCTGTGGAAGTTTTTTTGCTTCAGGCTTTTACTTGTTTTAAAAATCAAAATATAGCTGATAATCAAAAAAACTATTATTACATCATAGCTTAATATAGGTTTTAAACTGTTGACAAACATGGCTACCCCCAAGTTATTGATATTAGTAATATTTACAAATTATATTGCTTTTATACCAAGTAAATAAATTTATAAATATTGCAAGCCTATTTATGGATATTTAACAATTATACGCAAATAATAAAGTTATTAATCATATTGGAGGTTTTATGAAATATATTGGGAAAAGTATGCCTAAAATCGATGGCTGCGAAAAGGTAACAGGAACTGCGGTATATACGGTTGATTTTATAAAAAAGGATATGCTCTATGCAAAAATGCTTATAAGCCCGCACGCCCATGCAAAAATAAATTCAATTAATACCGATAATGCAAAAAACATGCCCGGTGTTAAAGCAGTGCTGACGGGAGATGACTGTCCTCATTTAGTGGGGGTCTTGTTGGAAGACAGGCCAATGCTCGCAAAGGACAAGGTCAGGTATCACGGCGAGCCTGTGGCTGTGGTGGTTGCAAACAGCGAACTTATTGCTGCTAAAGCTCTTAAGGAAATAATCGTTGAATACAAGGAGTTGCCTCTAGTTAATTCAGCCAAAGAGGCCTTTGATTCTAAAGTTTTAGTACATGAAAATATGAAAGATTACAGAATTTTAAAGCCTGTGAATCCTATAATTAATTCTAATGTTGCAAACTTGGTAAAAATCAGAAAGGGTAATATGGAAACAGGATGGAAAGAGTGTGATTATACAGTAGAGGCTGAATTTTCATTGCCCCAATCAGACCATATAGCCTTAGAGCCAAGAAATGTAACCTGCGAAATCAAGAAAAATCAAACAGTGGAAATTAACACGTCCTCCCAAGGTCCCTTTGTGGTAAGAAAATATATAAGTACATACTTTCAGGTTCCCATGGGCAATGTTATTGTAAATACCCCTTATGTGGGAGGGGCCTTCGGAGGGAAGGCTGCCGTTGACCTTGAATTTATAGCCTGCTTAGCCTCAAAGGCAGTTGGGGGAAAGTTGATAAAATTAGTAAACAGCAGGGAAGAAGATATACTATCCTCCCCCGTTAAAATTGGCCTGGATGCAAAAATAATTTTAGGCTGCTCAAAGGATGGGATTCTAAAGGCAGCAGAATTGACTTACTATATAGATGGCGGTGCTTACTCAAATATGGCTGTCGGTATTACCAAATCCATAGCAACTGACTGCACCGGCCCCTACAAAATTGAAAATGTGCACTGTGATGCTTACTGCATGTACACAAACCACCCCTATGCCACTTCCTTCAGGGGATTCGGCCATGGTGAATATACATTTGCCATAGAGAGAGCAATTGATTTGCTGGCACAAAAAATGGGAATGGATCCCTTAGAATTCAGAATTAAAAATGCAATAAAAAGCGGAGACACTTCTCCTACCATGACAGATTTATCTGAAAGCAATTTGGGAAACTTAAATAAATGTCTTTTAAAACTTCAAGATATGATGAAGTGGAATAAAAACAACAGCGTGACTGATTTAGGCAACGGGTGGATAAGGGCAAAAGGCATAAGCTGCTTTTGGAAATCTCCTTCAACCCCTACCGATGCAGGGTCAAGCGCTTTAATAACCTTAAATCCCGACGGCAGCATCAACCTAAGTATAGGCTCAGTTGAACTGGGCCCCGGGACTAAGACCTCATTTGCCCAAATGGCCGCTGAAAAATTAGGTTTGGAAATAAACCAGGTACATGTAAGTATAGGGGTAAATACTGCCATAAACCCTGTACACTGGAAAACCGTAGCAAGCATGTCAACATACATGGTGGGCAGGGCTATAGAAGAAGCGGTTAAGAATACAATTAATGAAATAAAAAGGGTGGCAAGCGGTATTTTAAGATGTTCTGACATGGATTTGGAAGTGGGCTTCGGAAGAGTCTATATAAGGGATGAACCAGAATATTATATAGATTTAAAAGATTTAGCCTACGGTTATCAATATCCTGACGGAAATTCCGTGGGTGGGCAGATAATCGGTCACGGAAGCTATATAATGAGACACTTATCAAAACTTAATCCGGAAACTGGAGCAGGCAAATCAGGCCCTACTTGGACTGTCGGAGCCCAAGGGGTAGAAGTTATATACAATAAAAATGACTGTTCCTACAAGGTAACAAAAGCATACTCTGTAATTGATTCAGGCCCCATAATAAATCCAACATCTGCAAAAGGAGTTGTAATGGGAGGCATGAATATGGGCTTAGGTCTTGCTACAAGAGAAGGTTTCATTTTCAGTGATAAAGGTATCATTGAAAATAATAATTTAAGAAACTATAAAATAATTACATTTGATGAAAATCCAAAGCATTATGTTGAATTTATAGAAACAAAACAAATTGATGCATTTTACGGTGCAAGGGGAATCGGTGAACACGGTTTGATAGGTATGCCGGCATCTGTGGGAAATGCAGTAGCCTTGGCATCAAATACAGATATCAGAACACTGCCCATATTGCCTGAAACAATATTTAACATGAAGGAGGGACAAAAATGATTCCGTTTGATTTTGAATATTACAGACCATCAACAAAAGAAGAAGCTGTTGAAGCCTATATGGCTTTATATAAGCAAGATAAAAATCCCCTTTATTACGGAGGAGGAACGGAAATTATCACAATGGCAAGATTAAATAAAATTCAGCCCGGAGCTCTAATAGACATAAAACAAATACCTGAATGCAGCAATATAAATTCAGACAAGGCAAAGGTTGAAATAGGGGCAGCTTTAACATTGACAGAAATAAGAGAAGCTGGCATCTTTCCCCTCTTAAGCATGGTTATTAAAAATTTAGCCGACCATACCTCCAGGTGTAAAATTACTTTAGGAGGCAATATTTGCGGCAAAATCCCGTACAGAGAGGCAGTGATGCCCCTTATGCTCTGTGACAGCACCATAGAAATTTTCGGGCCGGAAGGATTAAAATCATTCAAAATTAATTCGATTTTTGATAAAAACATAAAGTTAAGCAAGGGTGAGTTTATTAGCCGAATAATAACAGATAAAAAATATATTGATTTGCCTTTTGCTGCCCTTAAGAAAACAAAAAGCGAAAAAGTTGACTATCCCTTGATTAGTGTAGCCGCAATAAAACATAAAAATAAAATTAAAGCAGCCTTTAGCGGTGTATGCCCCTATCCTTTCATGGCAGAAAAAATAAAAATGAAAGATTTTGAATCTTCCTTTCCGGATTCGGTAATTTCCGATAACTTAGGTTCATCGGAATACAGAAGTTTTGTTTTAAAAAATACTATGGAAGAGATAATGAAAAGTTTGGAGGAATAAATGTATAAGTTATCGGAAAAATCATTAATAGAACTCAATGTAAACGGTGAAACGGTAACTGCGGCAATCAGGCCTGCAGATACCCTCCTGCATGTATTAAGAAATGAATTGGGATTATTGGGGACAAAAAACGGATGTGAAAATGGTGATTGCGGCACCTGTACGGTATTAGCGGACGGCTGGCCTGTTAAATCCTGCATAATGTTGGCTGTTGAAGCTTTGGGACACAAAATAACCACCATAGAAGGATTAAAGGATACCCCCATACAAGCAGCCTTTATTGAAAAATTTGCATACCAGTGCGGTTACTGCACCCCCGGATTTATAGTCACCTGCCAGTCGCTGATAAATAATCATCCGGACGCAGATGATGATACCATAAAGGAATGGCTTGAATCAAACATTTGCCGCTGCACAGGATATGAAGAAATCAAAGAAGCGGTGAAGAAGGTAAT